>JAHJDG010000138.1 GCA_018812265.1 bacterium
AACTTAAAAATCCAATTTGGGCCTCTCTTGGCAATGGCCTTAATAGTATGCCTTCTCACCGGCGAACGTATTGTTTTTTGGTATATCAGAGTTGCGGGCGGATAGCCGCTTGACTTTTAGGCGAGGGTATCTTAAGTTAATACGATAACGAAATCCTAACCCATTCATCATTGTCATGGCCCGCCCGGAGAAAAAGCGGGTCGAAAGGTCAAGGAGTGATCATGCAGAGAGGCAAATGGTTTGTGGTTGTGGCGCTGCTGCTGGCGGTGGCCACGGTGTATGCAAGCACGGGCAGGGGTCCCATTCAGAACTATCCGGTACGAGGCGGATCCAACGATCCGGTCATCAATGTGCCGGTGGCTCCGGATCATGGCCCGGATCGCGATGTGCTGGATCTGATCGGCAACGATTATGTGGCGGGTTACACGTACTACGACTACCAGCATAACGGCACTTCAGGCAAGATGATCTACACGGATGCCAACGGTTTTGTGCACGTCGTGTGGATGCGCGGCCTGACGGCCATTCCCGAAGGTGCGCGTCACATCTACTACAACTTCTGGGATCCCGGCACGAGTGAGTTCTACTTCCGAGTAGGCGGCCAACCGTCGGGATCGCTGGTGAACTCGTCCAACCGCGGGGGCTACACGTGTCTGGCCGGTCTGCCCGATGGCTGGGTGTTCCCGGCGTTCCACGAAATCACCGGCGAGGATCAGAACGCCCACTGCGCGGCGTCTATTGACTTCCTTCCCGGTCTGGGCGCTTTCACCACGACCCAGCCCCGGCCGTGGATCTATGAAGGCGGTCACACGGTGGAGATCATCTGGCCGAAGATCGCCATCGGAATTGACAGCACCATCCACATGGTTTCTTGCGAGAATCCCTGGCAAGGTGAGGCCGGCGATCCGCAGCGGATCTATTACTCACGCGGTCGTCCCACCTGGGACAACGAGGGCGCGGGAGTTCAGATCGTGTGGGAAGTTCTGGACAACAACACCGCGTTTCGCGAGCTTGACACGGTGATGGTCATCGCTCCGCTGGTGGTCACGTCCAAAGTGTCGGATCGCGTGGCGATTCTGTGGTCGAAGAGCCGTGATGATCTAACCGAGATCGAACCCGGCCCGAGCCAGTGGAACAACGATCTATACTACATCGTGTCTGAGGATGGTGGCATCAACTGGACGCCGGAAGTCAATATCACGCAATTCGCCTATCCGGATTGGGATTGCGCATCGGGCGACACCGCCGTATGCGAACGTGACACTTTCCGTTTTTTCACCGATGTTACCGCGCTGTTCGATGGCAGCGACGTGCTTCACGCGTGTTTCACCACCCGTTGCTACTATGAGATGCAGGGTTTTTCCTATTATGCCCGGTCTCATATCTGGCACTGGGATGAAATCGTCCAGGAATTTTCGAACGTTGCCGATGGCTGGATTGACTTTGATTCGTCCGAGTGGATTGATCCGGGTGCCTGGCAGCTCTACATCCACCGTCCGAACCTGAGCATGGACTGGGAGACCGGCTACCTGTACTGCTCGTATCAGCGTTACGAACCGGATCAGACGTCGGAAGCCGGCTATCCGCAAGGCGATGCGTACATCACGTTTTCGCGGAACTGCGGTCGCTCGTGGGCCGAAGGCATCAACGTGACCGACACGGATGGCGGCATCAACGCGCCGCCCGATTCCAGCAAGTCCGAACGCGACATTACGATCCCCGAAAAGGTGACCTATGTCGGCGGCGTCGGCTACATTGACATGTTCTATATTTTCGATCGCGACGCCGGCGGGATTCCGCAGACTGAGGGAACGGCGACGAACAACCCGGCGAAGTTCCAGAGAATTCCGATAGACGAGTTGCCGTGGACGCTGCACAATCCCTATTTCCCGGCGATGCACGTGGACTCGACGGGTTTCCCGGGCAGCAACAGTCCGTTAGATCCGGAGGCGATTGCCGTATGCCCCCATGACGCAGTTGACGGCTTTAGTCACTCGCTTCGTCCCGAATCGTTCCGTCTCTATCAGAACTACCCGAATCCGTTCAATCCAGCCACCAACATTCAGTTTGACCTGGTGCGGGGTGCGCGCGTGACCTTGAAGGTGTACAATATCACGGGCCAAACGGTGGCCACGCTGTACGCCGGGCAGATGCTCAGCGCCGGCGTCCAGACGATATCGTTCAATGCGTCCGATCTGGCCAGCGGCGTGTACGTTTACCGCATCGAGGTGGACGGCGTGGTCGCGTCCAAGAAGATGGTGCTGATGAAATAATCGGGCCCTTCTTCGGCTTGATGGCTTTTCTTTCGGCCGAAGGGCCAGGTGTTGAGAATCGGCACCTGGCCCTTTGGGTAGGGAGGTATGCAATCCGCACAACTCCTCAGACATAAGACTAACCTTTTGGTGGAGAGCCGCAACTCCTCGTGTTTGCAGATCGAGTCAAAATCCGGGTAAAGAGTGGTGATGGAGGAAACGGCGTCGTCTCTTTCCGGAGGGAGGCGTTTGTCCCGCGGGGCGGGCCTGACGGAGGCAACGGCGGTTACGGCGGTTCGGTGATCCTCGAGGCGGATTCACAGCTTCATACGCTGCTGGATTTTCATCATCGCTCGCGATTCGCCGCCGAGCGGGGTCGCCACGGATCGGGAGGCAAGTGCAGCGGCCGGAATGGCGCCGACTGCGTGGTAAAAGCGCCGGTCGGCACCCGCGTGTACGAGGGCGAAACGCTGCTTGTGGATCTGATCGAGTCCGGGCAACGCGAGGTCGTTGCCGAAGGGGGGCGAGGGGGGCTGGGAAACGCCGCGTTCGCCACGCCACGCAATCGCGCACCGCGCAAAGCAACCACGGGTCAGCCGGGCGAGGAACACGTGCTCTGGCTCGAACTCAAACTGATGGCCGACGTGGGATTGGTGGGACTGCCCAACGCAGGCAAGTCTACGCTGCTGGCGGCTCTGACGGCGGCTCGGCCCAAGATCGCTCCCTATCCGTTCACGACTCTGCAACCGAATCTCGGAATCGTCCGGCCGACGGAGTTCACGAGTTTTGTTCTGGCGGATATTCCCGGTCTCATCGAGGGCGCGTCGGAAGGCAAGGGACTGGGATTCGAGTTCCTGCGCCATATCGAGCGGACGCGGGTACTGGTGTTCATGGTGGACGTGACCTCGGAGAATCCCGGTCGCGATCTGCGAGCGCTCAAAGCGGAACTCAAGGCGTGGAACGCGGATCTCCTGCAGCGGCCGAGCATGGTGGTTCTATCCAAATGTGACTTGGCGGAGGAACGCAAGCGATTGCGGAAACCGTGGACAATGTATGTGTCGTCGGCTACAGGTGAGAATTTAGACAGACTCGTGAATCGGATATGGGAGATGCTGCAATCGGCTCCCCCACCGACGGTGTTCCGTCCCCCGACATTTCAGCCTGTCCCGCAAGGACCTGATGAACCATGAGTGTAGTACTCGAATCTGAATCGGAGAAGACCGCCCTTCTCAATCTCTATTCGCTGGAGGGTGTGGGTTCGGGCACTCTGATCCGCCTTGTCGAGCGGTTCGGGTCAGCGGAAGCCGTCTTTCGTCAGTCGGAAGCGCAACATCAGACGGTTCCTCGCATTCCTGCCGTTGTGGTCTCGCGGATTCGAGCGGCTTCCCCCGACCATTCGACGGGAGCACAGTTGTTCTCGCAGGCCGCGGAGCGCGGGATCGAGATTCGCACCTACTGGGATACGAATTATCCGCCGAAGCTGCGTGAACTGGAAACCGACGCACCGGCGATTCTGTTCATCCGCGGGACATTCGAGGCGGACGTGCGGCGATTGGCGGTGGTGGGAACCCGTAGCGCGACCGCCTACGGCAAGCGAGTCGTGCGGGATCTGGTTCTGGGAATAAGGGCGAGCGGAATTCACATCGTGTCGGGCTTGGCGTCGGGAATTGACGGATCTGCTCACGAAGCCGCCCTCGAAGCGGGACTGCCGACGGAGGCCGTGTTCGGATGTGGCGTGGACCGGATCTATCCTCCCGCCAACACGGCCTTGGCAAACCGGATTCTGGCTGCGGGCGGAGGATTGATTTCCGAGTTTCCATTGGGTGCGACTCCCGATCGTCACCACTTTCCGCAGCGTAACCGGGTCATTGCCGGGCTTTCGCAGGGAACGCTGGTTGTTGAGGCGGGCGCGAGATCCGGCGCGCTGATCACCGCTCTGCTGGCCGTGGAATACGGACGGGAAGTGATGGCGGTTCCGGGAGCCGTGACGAATCCCAAGGCGGGGGGATGCCACAGCCTCATCAAGAACGGAGCGGCCCTGATCGAAACGGCCGATGATATTCTGCAGCTTCTCGAAATGCCTCAAGCCATGGCGGGAAAGGCGCAATCGGTTCAGGTACCGCTGGAACTCTCGCGGCCAGAATCAGACTTAATGAAGGTCCTCGATGCGACCGAAGCCACGCATATTGACGCTATCGCCCAGAGCGCAGGAATGCCCGTGGGCGAGGCTTTGGGACAGCTTCTTCTATTGGAGCTGAAGGGAGCCATCAAACAACTACCGGGGAAGTACTTTGTCCGAGCATGAAGCGGCGCGGCGGCTCTTTCCTGAAGCCGTCTTCGCCAACAGCAACATTGTCCTCTTCGAGGACGATCGCACGGCGCGTGACCTGTTTCCGCTGACCGTGCTGCGGCCGTCATGGGAGATCCGGATCGGCGCGGGAACCACTCGGCAGTGGATCGAAGCGATAGCCGGACCGGGTTTACCGGTAATGATCAGACCCCGTCCCGGGATGCAGGGCATGGCCGTCCAACTGGGTGGCCCGTCGGATGAGGACGTTGATCCTGAAGCCGACCTGCTGTTCGTCAACGGACGGTTGATCGGACTCTGGCCGACGGATGACTTGACCGAGGACTTGCCTGACACTCTGGTGGACAAGGATGGAAGACTCTTGCTGGCTCGCCGGAACGTTCGCCGGGCACCGGAGCTTCTGCCCTTGTCGGGAAACGAATTGGAGGCGCGCCTCGTTCAAGAGACAGGAGGGGAGCCTTTACCGGAAGGATGGCGACTCCTGTATACGCGCTATTTCTGGGACTATATGCTGGCCAACCGCGAGGCACTGGAACGGCAGCTTTCCCACACCGGCCGCGCCACCACCGAGCTCATGAATGCTCATGTCTTGCGGGAACTTCCAACCGGAGTGTGTTTCGGGGATCGCGTGGCGGGCCATCCGGTATATGTGGGATTGGGAGTGCGCCTGATGGCGGGGACGGTTATTGGGAATCATGCGGGACCGATCTGGATTGGGCCGAATACGGAGATCGAACCCCATACCTATCTGGAAGGACCGCTGTTTATTGGACCCAATTGCCGGATCAAGGCGGGAACGCGATTCTACGGCGGGTGCAGCCTCGGACAGCAATGCCGAGTGGCGGGCGAGATTTCAGCCTCGATTCTACAGGGATTCGTCAACAAGCAGCATGAAGGTTTCCTCGGAAACAGCTTTCTCAGCCAGTGGGTGAATCTGGGGGCGGACACGCGGACATCGAATCTGCGCAATGACTATGGTCCGGTGAAAGTGCAGGTTGGCGACCAGCTGGTGGCGACGGGGGAGATGCACGTGGGACTGACGGCGGGCGATCACGCGAAGACGGGCATCAATACGATGTTCAATACCGGGGCGGTGGTGGGAGTGGGAGCCAACGTGTTCGGTGCGGGCTATCCGCCGCGGTTCATTCCGAGCTTCTCGCAAGGCGGAGCGGAGGGATTGAAACCGGGACCTTTGGATCGTATGCTGGCTATAGCCCGAGAAGTGATGCGCAGGCGGGATCAAGAACTATCGGACGCTGAAGAGACGCTTCTTCGGCAGCACTATTCGGAAACGGTTAAGGGAGTGAGGGAATCGTGAAGAAGACGCGGATGATTGCCGGATTTACGGTGGCGGCGGTTGTGGTGGGTGTGTTTCTGCTGTGGGGTCCGGCTCTCTGGGCGGAGGGAGAACCGGTCAACATGCAGCTCGCCAAGCTGAACTTCATCTTACGGGCGGCCCGCGACAACTACGTGGAAGAGCCGGACGCTTCCAAGATGCTGGAAGGCGCGATCCGCGGGATGCTGTCCGAGCTGGATCCCCACTCCGTCTATATCCCCCGCGAAGATCAGGCGCGGATCAGCGAGCAGTTTCGGGGAGAGTTCGAAGGCATCGGCATCAGCTTCAGTATTCAGAACAAATGGCTGACGGTGGTGTCACCGATTCCGGGAACCCCGGCCGATCGGCTGGGGATCCGGGCCGGTGACCGGATCGTCAAGATCAATGGTGTCTCGGCTTTCGATATCAGCAACGATGAAGTCTTCGATAAGCTGCGCGGGCCCAAGGGGACGACGGTGGACGTGACGATTTCGCGGCCGGGAGTGGACGATCCGCTTGATTTCACGATCGTGCGTGACGCTATTCCCATCTACTCGGTAGGCGCGTCGTTTCTGATGCCCGACAAAGAGACCGGTTACGTGCGCATCAATCAGTTCACCGCCACCACCGACGGGGAAGTCGAACATGCTCTCGACAGTCTGATGGCGCAGGGCATGAAGCGGCTGGTACTCGATCTGCGGTCGAATCCGGGTGGATATCTGGATCAGGCCTGGAAGGTGGCCGATCTGTTTCTTCCGCATGACGGCACGATGATCGTTTACACGAAAGGACGGGTGGCCCGTTCCAATCAGGAGTTCCACTCGACCGGCCGGGGAGCCAAGCATAAGTTCCCGCTCATTGTGATGATCAATCACGGCAGCGCATCGGCCTCGGAGATCGTGTCGGGCGCGGTTCAAGATCATGACCGGGGGCTGGTGGTCGGCGAGGTCAGTTTCGGGAAGGGGCTCGTGCAGACGCCGTATCCGCTGCCGGATGGGTCGGTAGTGCGGCTGACGACCGCCCGCTACTACACACCGTCGGGACGGCTGATTCAACGTCCGTATGACAAGGGGATCGGCGAGTACCTCATGGGCGCTCAAGATGATGGTTCCGAAGAAGAGATTGAAGGTGCGCCGGCTGATACGACCCCGCGCGAGGTCTTCCATACGACCGGCGGCCGGATCGTGTACGGCGGAGGCGGGATCACGCCCGACAGCACAATTAGGTCACTGAGGGGCACAGCCACCACGGCCCGGCTGCTCAGCCGCCGTTTGTACTTTGACTATGCCACCCGGTATACGGCGAAGCACCCGGAGCTGGGCAGAGATTTCGACAAGTTCTATGTTGAATTCCAGACGACGGACGGGATGGTAGCTGAATTGAAGGCGTTGGCCGTTGAGAACAAGGCCGAGATCAACGAGGAGGAGTGGCAGAAGGACCTGGATTTCGCCCGCGCCAACATCAAGGCGGAGATCGCGGGGATTCTGTTCAATGATCGCGACCTGTATCATCTGGTGCGAATTGCCACCGATCCGCAAGTGACCACGGCCCTGACCCTGTTCGGGGAGGCGGCGCAGCTCGCCGAGGCATCGGGCGAGATGAACTAAACCATTCTGAACTCGCAGATCAAGCGAAATCAATAGATTCTCGGTGGAGGATCGAGGGGGGCGGAAAGAGGTTTGGAGAAAACATCGGCTTGCTCTTGTGTCGGCAGTTTCCTATATTTGCAATTCTAAGGCAAATCTCTGACCCTCCAGCACTTCGCCCCGCATTGATTCACACATCCGAGGTCGAATTCCACATTATCAAACCGTACTTCCGGTCATGTTGAAGCGAATTTCCCTACTACTCATGCTGGCTTGCGGCTTGTGGCTGGCAACGACGGCGGCTCAGGCGGCCAAGAATGAGGCTCTGGACAAGGCCCGGGAAGCGGCCAGCCACGACGAGTGGGAAGACGCCATGCATTGGGCGCAACAGGCGGTCGAGCTCGAACCCAAGAATGAGGATGCGTGGGCGCTGCTGGGCAACACGCAGATGGCCTTGGGTGATACGACGTCGGCCGTAGGAAGCTGGGAAAAGGCGGTATCCTATGACCCCCGGCATACGGGCGCGGTGCTGGCTCTGACGGACCATTACCTTGAGAGCAACCGGGTGGTGGACGCCGAGCGAGTGGTGGCGGCGGGGGAGGAAAAGGACAAGAAGGGGAGGATTGACGAGATCAAGGTAGCGCGCGGGCTGATTTTCGCTCACGCGGGGAATATGCCGGAAGCGACCAAGATTCTGGCCAGCGCGACGGCCAAGAATCCGAAAAACCCCCTTTATCCGCAGATTTTGGCGCGCATCTACGAGAGCAAACAGGTCTACGATTTGGCCGAGAAGCACTATGCCGACGCGTGGGCTTTGGCTCCCGGTGATCCGGTGCTGGCCTTTGAATACGGGGTAGTACTTCAACAACAGAAGAAGTACAAAGAGGCGCTGGATCTGTTCAAGGTGGTTCAGGAGAAGGATCCGAACAACAAGACCGTTGACTATCTGGTCGGCCGTCTTTACTTCGCCGCCGGCCGGTACGTAGAGGCGGCACGGCAGTTTGAAATGGCGGTCGAGAAGCGACCGGATCATTTTCTGTCCAACCTTCTCTTAGGACGAAGCTACTATGAACTCTCGAAAAGTGAAAAAGTTGATTTTTATGAGAAGGCAGTTGAATGGCTCCGCAAGGCGAGCGAGTTGAAGCCAGACCGCGAAGATGTTAAGGTACTATTGGCAGAGGTATTGTTGACGCGAAGCCGTGTGAGTTATGCTCAAGCTGGACAGGCTGATCAAGCTGATGTTGAATCTGACTTGATGAGATTACTCTATCAACGAAATCTCGAAGAACTTCACGGACTTGTGGGCAACGACAAGGAGTTACAAGCGGCTATTGATAAGGTTCTTGTGAAGCTAACCTCCGAGAGGCAAGAAGAGGCGAAGCGTCGGGCCAAGTTACTGATGCTTGGAATCGAATATGCTCGCGAGGCCCTCACGTTAAACCCCACTTTGCCGGGTGCCCATGGTCACATCGCTCGTTGCTTTGACAAACTGGGATTGTTGGATTCGGCGGTTGTTTATCAGCGTGTTCAATACGAAATGACACCCGATGACAAGACAGAATTCAAACGATTAGTCAATATGACTCAGCGGTTGAATCGTCAAGGCGATCTGATCACTCTGCTTCAGCCGATGATGGGCGACACGGCCATGCTGGCGCGGTACGGACTGATCCTGGCTAACGCACAGATCGAAACGGCCAACTACAACGACGCACGAGCAACGATCAAGCAGATTGTCGAGTACGATCCGACGTATTGCGACGCGCACCAGCTTAACGCCTACATTGATCTGAAACGGGAACGCTACGCCGAGGCGATTCCGGCGCTGCGGGCGGGCGTGCGATCCTGTCCCAAGGAGTCATCGCTGTGGGTGTATCTGGGTGATTGTCTCTATTTCTCGAATCCCAAGGACAAGGATACGGTGAAGGAGGCCAAGGAAGCCTACACTAAGGCTTGTGCGCTGCACAATCCCGACGGCTGCGAGAAGAAGGAACAGGTAACGGAGCTTCTCAAGACGCTCCGCTGATTCGCGAACACAACAAGGTTTTGAGATAACCATTTTTGAGGACTGAGGAATGAAGCAAGGAACCTTCACGATCATCACGCTGGTGGGCGCGTTGGTCATCTCGTCGGTTTTCTACTGGGCGATTCTTCCCATCATGGATAAGGGTGTGGAAGAGACTCCGTTGATCCACCAGATTTCGCTGGCGGGACCGGTCGTACCGATTCTGCTGATGTTGACGTTGATGCTCTTGACGTTTGTTTTGGAGCGCATTTTCACGCTGGCCAAGGCCCGTGGAACATCGCCGTTGCCCACGTTTTTCTCCCATTTCACGAAGTCGGTACGCGAGGCGAAGTACGAGGAAGCCAGCAAGCTGTGCGACAGGCAGCGCGGTTCGGCGGCGGCTGTTTTAAAGGCGGCCTCGGATCAATACTTGCGGACCAAGGACGACAAGGCGATGAGTACGGAGAAGCGGATCAGTGAGACGCAACGCGCAATCAACGAGGCGCGACTGCTGGAAGTTCCGTTTCTCGAGCGCAACCTGATCGCACTCTCGACGATTGCCTCCATCGCGACGATGGTCGGTCTCTTGGGGACGACGATCGGCATGATTCGCGCATTCGCCGCCATGTCCACGCAGGGCGCTCCCAATGCGGCCGAGCTGGCCCGCGGAATTTCCGAGGCGCTGGTCAACACCGCCCTCGGTCTATTCGCGGCGATTCTCGGTATCGTGGCCTATAATTTCTTCGTCAACAAGGTGGATCAGTTCAACTACCAGATTGACGAAGCGGCCTATCTGATGATTGAGATTCTCAAGGAGAAGGAAGCGGCCTAAGGGCGCGCTTAGCCAAGCCACAAATCGGACGGAATCATGGCAGCACCGAAGAAACGACGGATTCCCATCAACATTGACATGACGCCGATGGTAGACATCGCCTTCCTTCTTCTCATCTTCTTCATGGCCACGACGGTGTTCAAGAAGCCGGAAGAGGTCGCGGTGCGACCACCGCTTTCTCATTCGACGTTCACGTTGCCCGAGACGGGAATGGTGGTGATCACGGTTCCCAAGGACAACTACATCATGATGACCCTCGAGATCGCGGCGCTGGACTACGAACTGGGACTCTCCGAACAGGAAGGCCGCAAGATCGTTCACAAGCGCTTCCAGCCGGAAGAGCTGCCGCCGATCATCAAACGGCTTATCCTGCGGCAGATCGTAGACCGGGTGGTGATCAAGGCCGATCGCGAAGCGGAATACGGGGTGATTGAGTCGGTCATGGAGACTCTCCAGAAGGAGAATCTCAACATTCTGAACTTCGTGACCGATCTCGAAGAGGAAGTGAGAGTGGAAGGCGCGTTCGTCGGGTCGGAGAAGAAAGAAGGCGCGTCGCTGCCGACGAGCAATAGCGCGCCGGCGGACGGGAATCTGGCAAGCAAGGAATAGGAACTTATGGGTGCAGTAGATGTTGGCGGCGGGCGAAAAGCTGAAGGCGGACCGAGTTGGAAACGTCCGCGGATGGCGATTCGTATTGATATGACGCCGATGGTAGACATCGCGTTTCTGCTTCTGATTTTCTTCATGGTCACTACGGTGTTCCGTTTGCCGCAGGCTATGGAGATGCTGCTGCCGGAGTCGGATCCCGACAATCCGCCTCCGACGACCAAGATATTCAAGAAAAAGCTACTCACGTTGATCGTCATGGAGAACGACTCGCTGGCGTACGCGATCGGCGACGATCCTCCCCAGCCGTTGCCGTGGGACAGCCTGCGACCGATTCTCCTGGATCGCAAGGATCTGTACGGAGACAGCGTGGTGGCACTGACCAAGATCCATCGCAAGGCGAAGTTCGAGTCCATGGTGAACGTGGTGGATGAACTCAACGTGGTCGGGATCACGCGATTCTCGATTGACAAGTACACCACCTGGGAGGATTCGCTCTTGCGGATGGCCAACTTCCAGACGTCGGGTCCGGAAGGACTTCCCGAACCGCTCTGGGGTGATGCGCAGGAAGAGTAGTGTAACGATGTGTCCACATTCTCTCCGGTGCAGCCAACGGCGATGATTATTGGCAGCGCGGGAGGAGGTTGGGATGTTCGAAATGCAGCGGATTGGAAAACCATCCGTTCGAGGTTATCGTGAATTTCTTTGATCAACTTACCAAAGACCGCTATGGCTCCTTCGAGCTGAAGTGGCTGGTTGGGCCGAATCTCATAAAGGGATTTATCGCCTCCGTACTCCTTCACGGAATCGTGGCGGCTTCGCCCGTGATTATTGAACTATTCAAGGGCGGGGAGGAAATCCCGGACAGGATCTTCGTAATTGATCCATCTCAGATTCAGCCACGACTTCGTACCAAACGTGGCGAGACGGTCGAGCAGGTGCAGGTTGCCCGGCCCAAGATCGCGCCTCCGAAAGCTGCCATTCCGATTCCGGTAGAAGAAGAACAGGTTCCCGAGGAGCAGGAACTTATTCCGACTCAGACGGAAATCGCTTCCTACTTCGAAGATCAGGCGGCCGAAGACGGAGACTTGGGTATCCCCGAGGGTTACGACATTGTGATCGGGGACATGGCCGGCGATGGAGATATTCCGTCCTCGGACATCTTCATTCCATTTGAGGTTCCGCCGCAGCCGCTTCCCGACTTCAGTCCTCAACCGGACTTTCCCGAGCTTGCCCGACAAGCGGGTATGCCGGGAAAAGTGACTGTCCATGTGTATGTGGATAAGCACGGGGACGTGAAGAAGTGGAAGATTTTGAAAGCGGACCCGGCAGGCCTGGGCTTCGAAGAAGAGGTCGAGAAAATCATCAAGAAGTGGAAATTCACGCCCGCTATTCAACAGGGCAACCCGGTGGGAGTTTGGGTGGCCGTGCCGTTTAACTTCAAGTACAAGCGGTAGCGGAGCGCGATACGCCTGAAAAACATGCAAGTTGTCTTTCGCTGGTTGCTGCCGGTCGTCTTCGTGGGGATCGGCAGCGCTATTTGGGCGGGACTACTCTTTCCGAGTATTCCGGCCGGAACCGGACTGCGGCCCATTCTGGGGATCGTGACGATCCTGATGGGACTCCATCGGTTCGTTGCGTCCCGCTATGGCCGACCAAGCGAACGGCGACGCTACGGAGGAGATCGCCCCAGCCCGTGGGAGGATTCATGAGACTGTTGAATGTCGCACTTCTTGGCGTGACGTGTATGATTATGGTTCTGGGATGCGGTCCAAGTAAACCGAAGGAAACCATGACCGCCGGGCACGTGCGAATCGGAGCCTCCGATGCGGTGTTCGATCTGGCGTGGTTTCTCTCGCGCGAGTTTCAGGCGGGAAATCGGGCTGCGTTCATTGACATCGTTCGCCGCGCGAACCGCGACCTCGTTGACTCGCTGCTCAACGGCGATGCCGAAGAGATTTTCCTCGACCGCACACTCACGCCGGCGGAAACGTTGGCCTTGCGAAGGACGGGGCATCGCCTGTACTCGTATCCGGTGGCTTACTATCCGGTGTTTCTGCTGGTGGACACCGCTCTGAAAGTGGAATCGGTGGACAGCGCGGAGCTACGGGGAATTCTGACCGGCCGCGTCGTCAATTGGCGTGAGCTCGGAGGGCCGGACTTGCCGATCAACGTCTATCTTCCGCTTCCCGGCGAGGGAGCAATACAGAGCATCGTGGACTATTTCGGCGGATTGGACTCGCTCCAGGCGGCGGCGGTTTGTTCCACGTCTTCTATCCTGTTGGATTCGGCGGAGGGTGATGCCGGCGCGTTGATTTTATACACCCAGCCGATCACCCATTTGCCCTATCAGCCGTTGCGGTTCCGCCGGGGAGACGAGGCGATCCGTCCCAATGTGAAGACGATTCTCGAAGAGAACGGATATCCGTTTCGTCTGAATATAACCTACGTGACGACCCACATGAAGACGGACGTGGCGGCGGGCTATCTGACCTTCGTGGTCGGGAATCTGGGCCAGCGGAGGATCATGGATGCATTTAAGTACCGCCCGGCCTCGGTGCCGGTGCGGGTCATTCAGATGAAGCACTGACTCTGACCATGCCCGATGATAAAGCGGGATCAGGCGATCCTGCTTTTTGCCTCTATATGGCATGTTATTGAAATACAATACATTGCTTTTGTGGAGGTATTCGTCGGGCGGCTTGCCGATTTGCAGGGAAATCGCTATACTTTAAGTTCCTGCCAAAGCACCTTGTTAGGAGTTCTGTATTGTGAAGAGGACGGCGCTTTCGGATGTACACCGCGCTCTGGGCGCGAAGATGGTGGAGTTTGCGGGCTATGAGATGCCCATTCAATATACTTCGATTCGGTCCGAACATCTGCGGGTTCGCACGACTGTAGGCGTTTTTGACGTCTCCCATATGGGAGAGTTCTTCGTAACCGGGCCGGATCGCGAAGCGTTCGTGGACCGGATGACGATCAATAACGTAAAAGCACTGTCGGTCGGGCAGGTCCACTATTCGTGCATGTGCAAGCCGCACGGTGGAATTGTGGACGACTTGCTGGTGTACCGGTTTGCCGACCGGATTCTGCTGGTCGTAAACGGTGCCAACGTTGTAAAGGATTGGAACTGGCTCGTTGAGAACCGGAGCGGCAACGTGCAACTTGAAGATCGCACGGACGAGATCACATTGCTGGCGATTCAAGGACGAAACGCGATAGACGTCATTCGTCCGCTCACGGAGACGGCGCTTTCGGAGATCAAATACTATTGGTTCCGCGAGGGCAAGGTTGCCGGGCGTCCGGCGATCATTTCGCGAACCGGATACACGGGGGAAGACGGTTTTGAATTGTATGTCGCAAACGACGACGCAAAGACGATCTGGGATGCGTTGTTCGAGTCAGGCAAACCGTTTCAGATCGAGCCGATTGGCCTGGGCGCGCGCGACTCGCTCAGGCTCGAAATGAAGATGTGCCTGTACGGCAACGACATTGACGAGACGACGCACCCTCTGGAGGCGGGCTTGGGTTGGATTACCAAGCTCGATAAGGGCGAGTTCGTGGGACGCGACAAACTCATCGAGTACAAACAGGCCGGTTTGACGCGGAAACTGGTCGGTTTGGAGGCCGAAGGCTCGGTGTTTCCGCGTCACGGATACCCGCTATACCATACAGAGAACGCGGATGAAGCGGTTGGACACGTCACGTCGGGGACGGTTTCTCCGTCATTGAATAAGGGGATCGCGTTAGGATACGTTCCTATGGAATTGACGGCGGTCGGCAGCCGACTCACGATGGAGAGCCGGGGCCGGATGGTTTCAATGCAAGTGGCCAAGACACCTTTCTACCAGCGACCTTACTAAGTGATGAACACGGACGACAACGCACAGACCTCCTCTCAGTTTGAGATCAAACTGTTTATCAGCCCGCGAAACATAACGGACGATGACCTGCGCGGCTGCACGACGATCGTGGTGGACGTATTGCGGTCGTCATCCACGATCGCCACGGCGCTCTTGAATGGGGCGCGCGAGATTATCCCGGTGCAGACTCCGGCGGGAGCGGGTGAATTGGCTTCGCACTCGGGCCGCAAGCAGTGCCTGCTCTGCGGCGAGCGCGAAGGCCGGAAGATTGACGGTTTCGATCTGGGCAATTCGCCTCTGGAATATGACGCAGAACGCGTCGCCGGGCGAACGTTGATTTTTTCGTCTACGAACGGCTCCAACGCCGTGTTGCGGGCGCGCGCCGCCGACCATGTGTTCGTGGGCGGCTACAACAACTTCACCGCCGTGGCCAAGCGGGTATTGGCGGAGGGCAAGTCGGTGGTCGTGTTGTGTTCCGGGAAACTGGAACAGTTTGCGATCGAGGACTTCGTGTGCGGCGGGAGATTCGTCAACTATTTCGAAACACGTATGCGTCGCGACGTCGTCCTGAATGACGGCGCGCGCGCCGCCGCCCTGCTGCACCGCCATTTCGACGGAAGCATCGAATCGCTGCTTCGGAGCTGCAACCACGGCAAGTTTCTCACTTCCCTTGGTTGCGATGAAGATATTCAGTATTGCGCACGGCTTGACACGCATCCGGTGATTCCGGTTTTCGTGGAAGGCAAACTGCGGGGATATCATCCGGATGGCACCCCGATCGGGGAATCAGCGGTCAACACGACGTAAGTCGTCTTCCTCGGCGTCGTTCTGGTGGGGATTTGCGCTGCTGACGGTGGCGGGTTTGTTGTTCCTGTCTCTGGTCAGCTATTCGGCGCGCGATTCCGACGGGCTTCCGGAGCTGTTCGACGGTCGCTCGGGCGTGGCCGCCGACAACTGGATCGGCAAGCCGGGCGCATTGATTGCGTACGCGCTTGGCACGCTGCTGTTCGGTCGGTGGGCGGCGCTGGGAATCCCGCTTATCGTCGGCATTTGGGGTTGGACGCTGCTGCGGCGACTGCTCTGGCAACGCGCGTTCGTGCTCATGGCTGTGACGCTGTCGGCGTCGGTGTGGTTGTCGTCGGCCATCGGCCTGTTGGGAGCGCTGGGCGCAGTGGATCATGCGGCGTTGTTTCATCATGAAGGAAACTTCGGCTGGCAGGCGTCGCTGTGGCTGGTCGGATTCCTGAACGGCATCGGCGCGGTGCTGGTCATGCTGCTGATCCTGATCGGCGGGCTGGCGCTTTCGGTCGCGGGCTTTGCCGGACTCTTTGAACGGAAGGTGCATACCGCGATTGACCGAGCCTCGCGCCTTAAGACTCCGCGCGTTCCCGCGACGTGGTTCCTGTGGAGACGATGGGGCGAGGAGGAGCAGCGAGAAGAGATCGAGACCTCTCTCGACACCGATCCGGAGTCGGGGAACGGTCACACCACGGCCGAGTTGCAGAATCTTTCCAAGTCGCGAGCCGCTCGCAAGACGCCGCTGGCGCGTTCGCAATTGGCGATTCAGATCGAAGATCGTTCAGGCTACGTCTTTCCGCCGATAGATCTCTTCAATCCGCCGCGCTCCGATGACGAATCGGGGATGTCGCCGGAAGAGCAGCAACGGAATTCGGTGCTGCTGGAGAAGACGCTGGCCACGTTCGGCGTGCAGGCAAAAGTCGTGCACGTCAATCCCGGGCCGGTCATCACGCGGTTTGACCTGGAGCCCGCGCCGGGGGTGAAGGTCTCGCGGATTGAATCGCTCGCCGATGACATTGCACTGGCGCTGCGCGCGCGTGGGCTTCGCATTCTGGCGCCGATTCCCGGCGTAGCGGCGGTAGGCGTGGAAATCGCAAATATCAAGCCGGCCACGGTGACGTTCCGCGAAGTCGCCGAGTCTCCGAACTATCAGTCGTCCGCATCGAAGCTCACGGTTGCGCTGGGCCGCACGGTATCGGGCGAAATTTTCGTGTGTGATCTCGCTGCGTTGCCGCATTTGCTGATTGCGGGAACGACGGGCAGCGGCAAATCGGTCTGCGTGAATACGATCATCGCCTCGATTCTGTTGCGGGCGACTCCGCAGGACGTGCAGCTGGTTCTCATTGATCCGAAGAAGCTCGAACTCTCCGCCTACAACGAGCTGCGCAATCATCACGTCACGCATCGCCCCGATCTGTCCGAGTACGTGGTCACGCGACCGGACGAAGCGGTGAAGGTTTTGCGAAGCTGTCTGGTCGAAATGGAGCGGCGCTACGACCTGCTCGCCGAACGCGGCACCCGCAATCTTGCCGAGTACAACGAGGCGGTGAGACAGGATGCGGGCGAGGGCGACGAGAAGCCGCTTCCCTATATCGTGGTGGTGGTGGACGAGCTGGCCGATTTGATGGTGACGGCGCAGCGGGAAGTGGAAGAGCCGATCGCGCGACTCGCGCAGCTTGCGCGGGCGGTGGGAATTCATCTGGTGGTGGCGACGCAACGGCCGTCGGTGGACGTCATCACGGGTGTCATCAAGGCGAATTTCCCGGCGCGGATCGCTTTCCGCGTGGCGATGAAAGTGGATTCGCGAACGATTCTTGACACCAACGGTGCGGAGATGCTGCTCGGACAGGGCGACATGCTGTTTCAGCATCCCGAAGAGCCGGCGGCCACTCGCGTGCAGGGCGCATTGCTCACGGGTCCCGAGATCTCGCGGCTCATTTCGCACATCTGCCGTCAGTCGGCGCCGCGTGACAAGCTAACGCTACCCGTGGAGGCCGAAGAAGCGGGTGACGCGGGTACTCCGGCGTTGGACGTGGACAGCCGGGATCCACTGTTCATGGAAGCGGCAAAGATTGTCGTTCGCACCGGTCAGGGAAGCGTTTCGATTCTGCAACGTCGGCTGAAGATCGGCTACAGCCGTGCGGCCCGGCTTATAGATCAACTTGAACGGGCCGGTGTGGTGGGGCCATTCGACGGCTCGCGGGCGCGGGCGGTACTGGTAGATGAACATTATTTCGACATTCACGATGAACAGTAGGCTCACACTTTTGGCAGTCATGGGAATGGCCGTAGTGGCGGCAGCGGAGCCTGCGGCAAAGACGCTATGTCGCGAACTGGAACAGCATTTGCAAACGCTGAAATCGTTGGAGATTAGATATAAAGCGAGCGGCTCCGGGATTGGGGAGGAGACCGCTCAGGGCCGCTTGATTTGGGTGAAGCCGGATCGTTTCCTTCACGAGACGCCGAATTGGACGGTGTGCGAAACCGGGGACGAACAGTGGCGGTACTTGAAAGACCAGAATACGCTCATCCGCGAGCGCGCTCCCGAGCAGAGTGAGTGGCGGCCCGGTGATATTCTTTTCTACGCCGCCAGCCGGTTTCGGCCGGAGACTCTTGAGCATCGCGAAGATGGAACGCGCGTCGTCGGGGTACGTTCGATGGATGAAAGCGCGCCGGGAGAGGGAATCATTGAGTTTCCCGCGGAGGGGATTCAACCGCTGGCCCTGAGTATACGTCCGCCCGAAGGAGGCGACGTTCACTACGTGATCGTCGAGTGGACGGAAAACGGGAAGCCGGAAGCGACGTTGTTCGAGCCGCCGGACGTGCCGCCCGAGAATCTGATAGATTTCCGCGCGGCGGGGAGTAAGAGGTAGGCGAAGCGTTGTGAGAGTTGCGCGTCTTGCCATCGGCTTCGGCCTCGGTCTGCTGTTTCTCTATCTGACGTTTTTCGTTCCTCATTTCGGGACGTGGTTTGACGGTGAAACGGGAATCGCGGAAGCTTTTTTCGGCCATGCCCGGTTCGATCTTTCTCAGCTTGGCCGTGTCATTGCGTCGGCGGACTGGACGCCGATTGCGTGGGCGGGAGTTCTGTTTTTCGTTTCGCTGGTGGTGCGCGCCTGGCGGTGGCAGATTATGCTCGAGCCGCTGGTGCGGATGCGGTTCGGAGACGTGTTCAGCGCCATGTGCATCGGGTACATGGCGAACAACGTCCTGCCGCTGAGGATCGGGGAAGTGTATCGCGCGCACGTCGTCTATCGGCTTTCGGGCCTGTCGCGCAGCGCGGCGTTCGGCAGCATCATTCTGGAACGGGTGACGGATTCGTTTTTCATGTTGCCTTTCATGGGATTGGCATTCGTTCTGTATCCGCTTCCGGGAGCCATGCATCGTCCGGCCCTGCTGATCGGAATCGCCGCGTTTGCCGCCTCCGCCTTTCTGGTGTGGCTGGCGGTGGATCGCAGTCGTGCGATGCGCTGGATCGAGCGAGTATTCGCGGTGCTGCCGTCGAAAGCGGCCGCGGCCTGTACGACGATGGCCGACCGCTTCTCATCGGGATTCGCCTCGCTCGGAACGTGGCGGCGGATCATTCCGATTGTCACCACGTCGCTGGCGCTATGGGCGATGTACGCGGGGATGGTATACTGCGTGCTGCTTTCTCTGGGTTTTATGAATGCGGATCTGCCGGCGTTGGATCGGAATCCTATGGGAGCGACGCTGGTGATTCTCATCATTACGACGCTGGGTTTCGTGATCCCCGGAGCACCGGGTGCAGTGGGAACCTATCATGGCGTCGCCGTATTGGGACTGAGCCTTTTTGGAGTCCCGGGGGATCGCGCAGCGGGTTTCGCAATTCTTCTGCACGCCTTGAACTACTTCCCGCTGACGGTGCTGGGACTGATTTATTTCTGGAGACTGGGACTGACGTTCCGTCAAACTCGGGAGATGACGGAGAACGTGCACGGGGCGTCCGACGCAGTGCCCGATTGAGTTTCCGGTTTGGATACAGATAGTACGGATTACGCTGGCAGGAAAGATACGAGGCGGTATTGGAAACGAGAGACACATCCCAACAGGTAACGGAGTTCCTCCGGGTCCTCTTTCGTGGCCGATGGATCATGGTGGTCTCCTTCTTGGCCGTGGTCGGTTCCGTGACCTTCTTGACGTACCGCATGCAGCCCGAATATTTCTCCACCGCGAGCATCCTGATTCTGAATCGGGATCAGGTGGAAGAAACGGTGCTCAATGAACGTCCGCTACCGGTAACGAAGTCCCGCAATTTGAACGCGATCCAGATTCTGAAGAGCCGACGGATTGCCGAGGACGTGGTGCGTTCTTTGGCCGAATCTCCGTATCGGAACGAACTCGAGTTGATGAAGCGCGAGGACGCCAAGGGACGGCCGATCACCTTTGATGAGCGGGTGGAGTTGTTGCGGGATCGAACCAGCGTTCGACTGGTGCAGGACACGGACGTCTTGCAGGTCAGCGTGCGGGCGCACAGTCCCTTTGAGGCGGCGTTTCTCACGAACGCTTTGGCCGAACAATTCTATCGCTACTCTCTCCAATCGGCGCGCGGCGAAATCTCGGACGTAAGACAATTCCTCGAGCAGCAGCTTCAGGTGGTGCGTGAACAACTTTCGCAGTCGGAGGAAATCGAACGCAGCTACAAGGAAAGTCAGGGAGTCTCCTCTCTGGATCGGGAGACCGCGCAATTGGTGGATCAATCCGCCGAGTTCCACGCTCTCTACAACACGACGCAAACCGAGCTCAACGCTCAGCTTCGCCGCCAGGAATTCCTGCGGAAACAACTGGCGCAGACGAAGGGCGCAATGTATGAGGATTTGTCGAGTGCCTCGAATCCTCTGATCACCTCCTTGCAGGATGGAATCGCGACAAAGCAGACGAAGATCGCCACCTTGCTCGCGAATCCCGGTCCCGGAACGGACGTTACGGTGGCCGCGATCGAGAAGGAAGTGGAGGTGCTGAAAGCGCGGCTCATCGAGGAAGTCCGCAAGTTGGCCGGGGGGAGCGAGACGGCGGTGAATCCGCTCAAAACCTCGCAAGATCTGTTCGATCAGCTTCTGAATGCGGAAGTCGAGGTGCGGTCGCTGACGGCGAAGTCGGAAGCGCTGCGAGAGGTCATGGAAACGATAGATCAGCAGCTCGAACAGCTTCCGCAGACGACTCTGGTTCTCGCGCGATTGACGCGGGATCGCGAGCTGAACGAGAAGCTCTATCTCATGCTCAATGAGAAATATGAGGAAGCTCGCATAGCCGAAGCCGGCAAGTCGGCGGGCGTGCAGATCATAGACACGGCCAAACCGCCCGAATTCCCGGTGCGTCCGAAGAAAAAACTCAACATCCTGTTGGGGATGTTGTTCGGTTTGGCGATCGGAGTGGGAATCGCCTTCTTCCTCGAGTTCCTTGACGACACCATCAAAACCGGCGAAGATATCGAGCGTCTCAAGCTGACGCTGCTCGGAACGATTCCGTTGGTTCGCACCGAACACCTCATCCGCCGTCTGAAGAAGGAGGGCCGACCCTTCTCCCCAGCTGATCTTCATCGGGTGGAGTCGCGGATGATCACGCGTTTCTCGCCGCGCTCCCCGGTGAGTGAAGCCTACCGCAGTCTGCGCACGAATATCCAGTTTGCGGACATTGACACGCCGAAGCGCGTGTTGCTTATGACTTCCACGACCTCCAAGGAGGGCAAGTCCACAACGGCGGTGAATCTGGCGATCACTCTGGCGCAGATGGGATCACGGGTGTTGTTGATAGACAGTGATCTGCGGCGGCCGGCGCTGCATAACTTCTTTTCGATGGACAAGACTTATGGTGTAACCAACGCGCTGATCGGATCGCTGTCGTTCGACGATGTCGTGAAACAAACCGGAGTGGATAAGCTGGACGTCATCACATCGGGCGATATTCCACCGAATCCCGCTGAGTTGGTTGCTTCGGAGAACATGAAGCGGTTCATCGAGGAGGCTCGCTCCCGTTACGACTATGTGATTCTTGACAGCCCGCCGGTGATTGCCGTAACCGATGCCGCGGTATTGGCGACGCGAGTGGATGGGGCAATTCTGGTGGTGAGCTCGGGGACGGTTAGTCGTCGCGAGGTTCAAAGAGGCATATCGCTTCTCCAGAACGTAGGTTCAGGTATCCTGGGTGTTGTCCTTAACGCCTTGGATATCAAGAAGATATATGGATCGTACTACTACTACTTCCACTACTACCAATACTACTACTACTACGGGTCGGAGCCGTCCAAGCGGGGGAAACGAAAGACGGTCAAACCCGAGTATCAAGAGGCCACCTAAATCACTCCGCCCGCGGCGGCTGCCGCGGGCGATTTCATCGCCGCAGTTTTCCTTCGCCGTCATTTCCCGATCTTGTGCGGATCTCGCGCAAGATGCCGAACTTTTCTATCTCAGACTCGATATTGCAGCCGGATATCCTATCTCCCTATCCAGACACGGAAGATCTCGCAGGCGGGGCATTTACCATGTTCGCCCCGGCCAAGATCAATCTGGGCCTT
Organism: bacterium; assembly: GCA_018812265.1. Lineage (GTDB taxonomy): Bacteria > Electryoneota > RPQS01 > RPQS01 > RPQS01 > JAHJDG01. Next base: position 22,098 of record JAHJDG010000138.1, read on the forward strand.
CGGGTGCTCTTTCGACGACCTGACGGTTTCCACGAAATCGAGACGCTGTTTCAGGAGATCTCGTGGACTGACCGCCTCGAGTTCTACCCGGCCGAGTCTTGGTCGCTGGAGGTACGGGGGATTGATCTGGATGCGGGGCCGGAAAATCTGGTAACCCGGGCGGCGCACGAACTCAGTCGTGAAGCCGGTGTGCCTTGCCGAGGTCAAGTGGTGCTGCAGAAGGAGATTCCGCTGGGAGCGGGACTCGGTGGGGGGTCATCCAATGCGGCGGTCGCACTGGTGGGATTATCTCGGCTATGGGGTTTAAAATGGAATCGGGAGCGGTTACGGACGGTCGCGCAACGGTTGGGATCGGATTGTGTTTTCTTTCTTTACGGGGGATTGGCGAGGGGGAGTGGCCGGGGGGAGATAATTGAACCTTTGGAGGGACGATTCGAGGGGGAAGTGGTTCTGGTAATGCCGGATTATGGAATAAGTACAGCATGGGCTTACAATGCTGGAGAGTTTCCCTTGACTCAAGTTGAGGAAAGTGTTATTTTTAGGTTTTGCCGTAATGACCGGGCCTTTTTGCAGGGTATCCCGGACTATATTCATAATGATTTGGAAAACATAGTGTTATGTAGGTATCCTGAGCTTGGGGATATCAAGGATTGCCTGCTCAGGGCGGGGGCCGAAACGGCCCTCATTTCAGGAAGTGGTTCCACGGTCTTTGGGATTTTTCGCGAGCGATCTCGGGCGATGCAAGCCGCGCAGCGGTTCGAGAAGCCCCTCCGGGCACGCGTATGCCGGATGGTGGCCCGCTCACGAGAATTCTGACCGTGGAGACGTCTGCCGGGCGCGTGCAGCGCGAAGAAGGGTACGAGGAGGAGGCAGCAACATGAATATCACTGAGGTGAATATCAACCTCCGTGATGAGGACAAGCTCAAGGCATTCGTCAACATCACGTTCGACGACGTTTTCGTGGTTCGCGGTTTGAAGGTGATCGAGGGAAAGAACGGCCTGTTTGTTTGTATGCCGAGCCGGAAACTGGAGGATGGGACGTATAAAGATATCGCTCATCCGATCAGCAATGAGTTTCGGCAGCAACTGGAAGAGCAGGTTCTTCGCGAATACCGCCGCCTGGTTCGAGAGGATGTAACCATCCCTAACGCACCGGGACACGGGATGTCTGGCGAAGGCTGATGACGGCTTGGTGCCGCGATGTTCTGGGGCGTAGCCAAGTTGGTAAGGCACCAGGTTTTGGTCCTGGCATACGGAGGTTCGAATCCTTCCGCCCCAGCCAGAAATGTTCGGCTGTGGTGGCAGCCGTTCCGGTTTTTCCGTTGTACTGTTGGTATGACTAACGTTTCCCGCGAGTTTTTCTAACATGACGCAACCGACTTCCTCAGGAAAGGGTTTTTGCGTTTTTTCGGGAACGGCTCACCGCGCTCTGGGGGAGGCGATTGTGCGCGAGTTGGGAGTCAACTTGGGGCGAGTCGAGATCGTCCGTTTCTCGGACGGGGAAATCGGAGTTCAGTTCGATGAGAACATCCGGGGACTGGATGTTTTCCTGGTTCAGCCGACGCACGCACCGGCCGACAATCTAATGGAACTGCTCATTCTGATTGACGCGGCCAAGCGAGCATCGGCGCGGCGGATTACGGCGGTGATTCCGTACTACGGCTATGCCCGGCAGGATCGCAAGGACGCTCCGCGCGTGGCGATCACGTCGCGACTGGTGGCGGACTTACTGGAAGCGGCGGGGGCGCAGCGGATTCTCACCATGGACCTGCACGCGCCGCAAATCCAAGGTTTCTTTAACATCCCCTTCGATCACGTGTATGCGTCGCGGTTGTTCATTGATCTGCTCAGCCAGAATCCGATAGACAATCTGGCTGTCGTGGCCCCTGACGTAGGCTCGACGCGGCTGGCCCGGTTCTACGCCAACTTCCTGAACCGCGACTTCGCCGTGGTGGATAAGCATCGCACCGGCCGCAATCAAGCGGTAGCCCTCAATCTGGTGGGTGACGTTCGCGACAAGAACTGTCTGATCGTGGATGATATTGTGGATACGGGCGGGACGTTTGCCGCCACGGTAAGCATGCTCAAGGAGCGGGGCGGACAGGATATTTACGCGGCCATCACTCATCCGGTGTTGTCGGGAATGGCCGTCGAGCGGATCGAAGCCAGCGAGATCAAGCGCTTGTGGGTGTGCGATACGCTGCCGACGCCGAAGGAGCACAGATTTCAGAAGATCTGCAAGCTCAGTACGGCAAAGCTGTTTGCCGAGGCCATCCGTCGTATCCATGACGAGGCTTCGATCAGTGATCTATTCCTGGACAGGCCGTCGTCGGATCGTCGCGAGTCCTTCCTGGTATTGGACGGCGGTAAGTCGCTGGATCCCGAGCGGGACTAAGGCGTTGTTTTCCATTCATTGTTGGTGAACCAGCTTAGAGAGACGATACAGACATGACCGAGATACGAATTCGCGCGCAGGTGCGTCAGCCAAGCAAGCAGTCGGGCCGCACGGTGCGTCAGGCGGGAATGGTGCCGGGAGTATACTACAGCCGCGGCGGGGACGTTCGTTGCCTGCAGTTCAACCGAGACGAACTTCAACACTTGCTGCGGCAGGAAATCGGTGTTTTGCACGTGGAGGTGGACGGGGAAGACCTGTTGTGCATTATTCGCGAGGTGCAGCGGCACCCCGTGCGTCGCGATGTACTGCATATTGACCTGATGGGAGTCGTAAAGGGCCAGAAAATCAGATCTCGCGTTCCCGTACATGTGGTCGGCACCGCCAAGGGCATCAAGGAGGGCGGCACGCTGGACTTGGTGATGCGCGAGATCGAAGTGGAATGCGTTCCGATGCGTCTTCCGACACACATTGACGTAGACGTAAGCGAGCTTGGGGTGGGCGGAGTGATTCGTCTGGGGGATATTCACCTGTTGGACGTGATGATCCACGGGGACCCGCAGACGACTATCGCTCACATTATTCCACCGCGAGCAGTGGTGGAAGTGACGCCGGAAGTGGCGGCCGCGCCTGCCGAGCCGGAGGTGATCCGCGAGCGCAAGGCGGAGGAGGCGAGCGAGGAGAAATAGCGATTTGCGAAACCGCCGGTTTCGCATGTCGCTATGATAGACTCCTGCGGTCCGATCGGCATGCCACTGATAGTAGGACTGGGAAATCCGGGCAAGGAGTATCAGGGAACGCCGCACAACGTCGGATTCGCGGTGGTTTCGCGATTGGCGGAGCAATGGGGGATCGGATTTCGGCGCTCGCGATCGGGCGAAGCCGAGGAAGCGGTGCGACCGGGTGAAGCCCGAGCAGTATTGCTGCGGCCGCTTTCGTATATGAATCTGTCGGGCCGGCCCGTGAGTGCGGCCTTGCGGTGGTACGACCTACCGATATCCGAACTGCTCGTAATCTGCGACGACGTGAATCTGCCGGCCGGTCATCTGCGTCTGCGGTTCAAGGGCGGATCGGGTGGACAAAAGGGTCTGCAATCCATCGTCGAACACCTTGGAACCGAGGAATTCGCCCGTTTGCGCATCGGAGTTGGAGGAGGCGATCCCCGTACCGACGTGGCGGAGTACGTGCTATCGCGGGTACCGGCGGAATTGCGATTGACTATTGACGAGGCGGTGGCGCGCGCGGCGAACGCGGTGGAATGCTATCTTCGGGACGGGCTGGACGCCGCCATGAATCGTTTCAATACGCCCCATCCGGTAAACAGTGAACAAAACCCTTCCGGTGAGAACGGCTCACCGGACGCCAACAGACCAGAGGGAGAACCGTAGGCATGCATACGTATGAACTGGTGCTGGTATTCGATCCGGCACTTGAGATGGAACAGATTGATCAGGACCTTCGCAAGCTCAATGAGGTTATCTCGGCGAACGGCACCATCCGTCGCTGGGAACGTTGGGGAAAGCGTCGGCTGTCGTTTGAGATCGCGGGGCGGCAGTATGGCTATTATGTGCTGTCGGTTTTTGATTCGCAGACGTCGGCGGTGGCGGAGCTCGATCGTCTTATTCGTATCAATGCTGCGGT
>JAHJDG010000139.1 GCA_018812265.1 bacterium
CGTCGTCTATGCCTATCCGCCCGCCAGTAGCGGGCTCGTGGAAATTGACCTCGCCATGTCACAATTCTCGACACGGATTTACGTATACGAGAACTCACGTGAGAATCTCTTCGCCTGTGATAATGACGGGGGACCCGGTGGTCGAGCCTACATCACGGGAATGACGATGTATGCAGGCAACACGTATTACATTGTTGTTGAGGGCGACTGGGAGCTTCACGGCACGTACGTATTGGATATCCTCGAACCGACTGTCGGGCGATGCTGTACGCCTACGGGAGGGTGTCACGACGACGTGACTTCGCGTCAATGTTCCTATCATCTCGGGCACGGCACATGGAGCGAAGGTCTTACCTGTGCCGCATCTTGCCCGACGCTTCCGCCGCCGCCGCCCGGACCGATTGATTCGGCGACCGTGCCGGTAAACAACGGATGTCTGTACGGCATTACGCTGGCCTCGGTCTGCGACGGCCGGTTGTTCTACAACAACACGTGCAGCGATACCCTCTACACGACAAACAAGGACGGTGACCGGTTGGCGGCGGTAGCCGTTACCTTCAACGGCTGGGGAAGCTGGTTTTCGACGGGTTGCTGGGATGAGACGCGTGGGCAACTGTGGGCTTCACGGGATGACAAACAGATCTGTCTTCTCGATCCCGTGACGGGTATTCTGACGGAGCAGTTCAGCACGCCACGCGGCACATGGGACATGGACCTTGATCCGTCGGACGGTACGCTGTGGCTACACGAACCGGAGGGCAATCTGATTTATCACTATTCGACCGACGGAACGCTTCTCGGCCAGATCTTTCCGCTCGACACCAACGGCAACGTGGACGGGACCTTGCGTGGAGTGTGTAGTGGTATCGAAAACACCGTCTATGTTTCTCACAATGACGGCCGGATTACGCGGCATGACAAGGCAACTGGAGCGTGGCGCGGGCTATTCGCCAGCAGCAACGTGTGGCAGTCGAGAGCCTTGGCGTGTGATGCGTTCAGCTTTGCGCCGCAGACGGTGATCTGGTGGAAATTCGATACGACCTACTATGCCTACGCCGTTCCGGCAGGTACCTGCATCTGTCCCGGATGCCCGCCCGCCGACAGCGTGACGATCATGCTCAATGCCGCCCGCACGAATGTGGTGGTCAATTTCTTCGCACCGGTGGCCGGAACCTATCGGATTGATACCTGTGCTACGACCAACACCATCTATCCGGCTGGATTCTCGGAGGCGGGAAGCATTGAAGCAGTGCTCGGTCGCAATCAGTGGACGGATCCGACGGCACCGGGCAGTTTCAAACGCTACGTTGTCGTGCATGTCTGCGATGGAACGGAAACGAGACCATGACCAATCTCCGTAATCCTGGATTGAAACCGGACTGAGGATGGTCCGCCGAAGAGATTTTGAAGAGAAATGGGTTAGTCGTGTGGCTAACCCATTTCTGCTCGCGGGGCTGGCTGATTTCACTGCCTATCAAGCCTTTCTTCCTTGTTCCACAGCTTCCACGGTGAGCGGGGCGTTCCGAAAGCTGTTCTGGAGTCAATCCATAGCCCCATGTGAAAGACTGAACAAATGGTATGTTTGCGCACAAGGTGTTGCATGTGTGTTGAATTGCCCATAGATTTACTTATTGATCTATACGGTTGTTGTGTTTGCGAACAACGTTTTGTATGTTGTTGATTTTCAGGGTTTTTCGCCAGACGATCGGCATGGAAGCGATGCCAGAAAGAGGTAGAGCCATGAAGAGGAGAGTCTTCTCTATAGCAGCAGCGGTGTTGCTCTGTGGTCTGGGAGTAGTTCTGGTTCGGGCGGCTTTGACCAGCCGAACCCCTCCACCAAGCCTTCGGTCGGAGGAAACGCGGCCCGGTCTTGCCGAGCAGATGAAACTACCAACCACGCCGTCTGCATCGCAAAGGAAGGGCGGAGGACTGCAAGTGCTCACCTCGGATATGCAGCCGCCCTCTCGAGTTTCTACCCTGCCTCCGGCTCCGGACCTCCCCGGTTCGCGGATCACGGCTCCGCCGCGAGTGGAGCGCGAGCCGACCACGATGGAGAAGAAGCCGGAGCCGCTGACGTTCGATCCCCAGCTTCTTTCGGCGCGAGCTCCCGAACCGAATCGGCCGTCGGCCCTCGACATGAGCAAGTCCGCTCCAACGCTTCCTGAAAGTCCCGCCCTATTCCCGCGCAGAGACCGCGACCGGTCCCTCGACTTCGTGATGTTCGCCGAGGGCTTCGAAGACAGCACCATGCCTCCGTGGGGCTGGTCGCGGCGAATCACCAGTGCTGGCGGCCCGTTGTGCACGTGGCATGTGACGACGGGCGGGGCGCTCGAAGGCAATCGGTATGCACAGGTTGTGTGGTCTCTTGACCCGCAAGACGAGTGGCTCATCTCTCCGACGGTGGATCTTAGTTCTGGCGGCCCGTGGACTCTCAGCTTCTGGTGGATTGCGAGGTACTACTGGGCGGTCCAATTGAACAACTGTGACATGCAGCTGCGCATCTCGACCGACGGCGGCTTGACATGGGATCCGACCGTGCTGTGGGTGGAGGACAGCGTCGGCGTGTTTACCACTTGGGCGTGGTATTTCGCCAGCGTTGACCTCACCTCGTATTCGTCCTACTCGGCCGTCAAGTTCGCATGGCGATACGTGGGAGCGGATGGCGACAACGTAGGCTTGGACTACATCGTGCTCGCCGATTGCAGCGCGGAGCCGCAGCCCGGGGATTCCATCGAAGTGGCCGAGAATCGCAGCGACACGACCTTCTACCGCACCGATCCCGATGGCGGCTGCAACAGCACTCCGCCCCGCTGGGGCCACACGGTGTGCGGGCGAACCATCTACGGCCGCTGCTTCACCTATGACCATAGTGGCTATGACTATCGCGACTTGGACTGGTACTTGTTCAGGCTGACGGAGTCGCAGTGGGTGCGCGCCAGAGTCACCACGCGTTTTCCCGCGGCGGTTCACATCGTTTCACTGCTTGACACCGTTTGCTCAGGCTACACCTACGTGTACGAGTTGGGAGAGCCATGTGATGAGGTCGTGCTTGATGCCGGTTGCCTTCCGGCCGGTTATTATGCCTTGGTTGTTGCGCCGTCCGTGTTCGCCGGAATTGAACAGCCCTCGCCCTACCGGGCCAAGCTCGAGTGCTCGCCCTGCAACACGCGGGGAGAGACCTGCGAGAACGCCATCGTCATCCTATCACTTCCTTTCTATGCTACTGATAGCACGAATGGACATGTGAATGACTACGATGAGGTGTGCCCGTATTCCGGTTCGTTGTCGCCCGACGTCGTTTACGAGTTCACGCCCGATGCCGACATGCTCATCACGGTGGACCTATGTCTTTCCGATGACTATGACACCAAGGTTTACATTTACGAAGGTTCTTGCGTACAGGGGACAGCTATTGCCTGCAACGATGACATATGCGGCCTCAACACATTCCGTTCCTATCTGGGAGATGTGCCCGTACGCCGCTGGCAGACGTACTACATCGTGGTGGACGGCTATGGCAGTCAAGCGGGCGTATACGATCTGACGATCACTTCAAGTGCGCCTGCAATGTGTCCGCCGAACTCGATGCACGGGCAAGTGCCGAGCATGGCCGGTGCTCTGACTTCCGACATGGCTATTGGCTGGCAGTGCGCGCAGTACTATGATGTGGACTATGCCATCACCGAGATTCACTTCTGGGGGATCATGGCCCACTGGAACCCCAACTCCGTGCAATGGTATACGTGCACCACGCCTGAGATCCCCATGCCATTCCTGATTTCCATGTACACGCTGGATCTGGCCACGTCTCCCGTGAAGATGTGCGAGCAGTACGCCATGATAACAGGTGTGCTTACCGGCGACAGCGTGATGAACGCCTATCCGGTTTACGAGTTCAACATACCCATCTCCATGCCCTGCCAGATCGGCCAAGGGTACATATCCATCCAGGCCAGCGGCGACACGACTTGCGAGTTCCTGTGGATCACTGCGCCCGATGACGGCGATCCGGGAGGGATGCAGGGATGGTTCGGCACAGGGTGGGGCCAGCTCTCCTACGACCTGAGCCTCTGTCTGGTCGGGGACACGGTCGCTGTCCCCGAGTGCCCGCCAGACACAGCCTTCTTCTCACAGCCGCCGACCGGTCAGCAAGATTGGTGGATGGCCCTGTCGGATGAGCACTCCGGCGTGTGGTGCGCGGACAACTTCTCGGCCACCGGCCATGCGGTCGCCGGGCTTCGATTCTATGGCTGCAGCATGGACCAGACGTATATGGTGTGCGCGGAGAATCCCCTGGACTTCACCATCATCTTCCGCGAGGACAGCCTTGGATACCCGGGAGCCGTAGTCTGCGTCCGCACTGCCTCGCTACCCGGCCGTTTCACCGGCCTCTTCTACTCCGGTCTGCCTCTCTATGAATTCACGGCCATGTTCTCGACGCCCTGCTGCGTGGAAGACGGATGGGTGACCGTGGAGGCCGGAGGCGACACCACGTGCATGTTCTGGTGGTTGAGCTCCGGAGATCCGCCGGCGGGATCTTCACTCCAGTGGCTCGGCGCGTGGGCCGAGTTGCCGTGGGGCTTGAGCCTCTGTATCTTTGGAGACACTCTGATCTTGCCCGAATGCCCAGTGGACAGCACCGTCTTCGGGCAAACGCCAAGCGACCCGTGTGGAACCTGGAACTCCTTTGGCAGCGACAGCACCTCCGGCGTCAAGGTCGTGGATGATTTCTGGGGACTGAGTCAGCCCATCACAGAAGTTGATTTCTGGGGGACACACCTGAGCTGGCCGATTGACTGCGATCCATTGCCGATGACCGCCCGAATCTTGTTCTATCAGGACGCGGGTGGGCAGCCCGGCGCACAGGTGTGCTCAAGCGACGTGGCAGTCACATCGGAACCGACAGACATTGAGTACGACAACTGGACGCTGTATCATCATCGAGCGATCCTGCCCGCTCCGTGCAACATATCCGCAGGCTGGGTGTCGGTGTACAACGTCAGCGGTCCGGGCTGTTATTTCTACTGGCAGTCTTCGGGGCCATCCGGAGGCGGCACGTCGCTGCAATGGTGGCCCCATCCGGACAATGTGTGGCACGAATGGCCCCATGATCTCAGTGTTTGCCTTGTCAGCGGCGAAGGAGTAGCGCTGGTCACGGGACTGGTCTATTACCACGTGAACGATGCGCCGGTTGGCGGATTGGTGATGGATATCACGCCCGGCGATTCGGTGGTAACGGTCGGCACGGGTGCGTACGACTTTCCGGCTTTGATCGTCGGCACGACCTATCAAGTGACGCCGAGCTGCAGCAGCGAGATTGATTGTGACGGAGCGATCAGTTTCTACGATGCGTCATTGGCAGCCCAGTACGCGATCGGTCTCATCACGTTGGATACGCTGGAGCAGCGAGCGGGAGACGTTTCCGGCAATGGGGATGTGACGTTCTACGATGCATCGCTGATCGCGCAGTACGCGATCGGCCTCATCACCGATTTCCCCTCTCCCTGTCGCTGGCAGTTCGCTCCCTCAAGTCGGTTGTACGATCCCCTGCTGTCGGACCAGTATGCTCAAGACTATGTCGGTATCTGTCTGGGCGACGTGTCGAGCAATTGGGCACCACTCATGCTCGCCGAGGCTCCGCTTCCCGAAGCGGCGGCGCTGTCGCTGAGACCGGGGGGCTTGGTGGCGGCGAAGAACGTAATCGAACGCACGGCATATTCGATTCAATTCGACTGCACGTACGATCCGGCCACCACCCGCTTCGTGAGCGCAACGCTGGCGGACGGGATAACCGACTGGTATCTGTTCACCCGCGAAGAGACTGGTGTAATACACATCGGCGCGTTCGGGATCACACCGGTTGAAATGACCCGCGAGATCATTTTACTCCGCTTCGCGTCGCTTCACGAGGACGTCGGTGTCCTTGCTCTGGAAATTGGCGGCTATCGGGTGAACGACTCGGCACCTCTTTCGGGTACGGTGACCTTGTCGCTTGAGGAGGCTCCACACGAGTACGCGCTCGATCAGAACTATCCAAATCCGTTCAATGCGACGACTCGCATCCGCTACGGTCTGCCCGAAAGATCGCACGTCAAGCTGACGCTCTACAATTCGCTTGGCGCACAAGTGGCCGTACTGGTGGACGCCCTGCAAGAGGCCGACTACTACTCGATAAACTATGACGCATCGCGCCTCGCCTCGGGAATTTATTTCTATCGGCTTGACGCCGGAGGATTCCACAAGATTCGCAAAATGGTACTGCTCAAGTGAAGCACCGAGAGGACCTTGAAATGACGCAGACTCTTATCTGCTCTTCAGCCGCCCGGTACTCCCGGTCGCGGCGGATTGCCAATCCCAACACCGACCTTCCCGCAGGAGGGATATCTTCCATGAGAGTGCTTTACACGAGTATCCTGTTGAGTGTTGCGATGCTCTGTTCTTCGGCCACGGCCGATGTTCTGGTTACTCTCCCCGATACTTCGGCTTGCCGGGACAGCGTGCTCTGCATCCCGATTACGGTAGGAGACGTGACAGGCCAGAACGTGGTAGCCTTCTCCTGTTCGTTGAATTTCAACCCGGCGGTCGTCAATGTGGCTACACCTCATTTCAATACCGCCGGAGGACTGGTGGCGGGTTGGACGATTCTCGATACTGTGAACAATGGGGCGGGCTGGCTTAAGATCGGCGGTTTCGGAACTACACCGCTAACGGGTTCGGGACAACTTCTCTGCCTGAACTTCAGGGTTCTGCCGGGCGCGGCGGGCGGAGCGGTGAGTCCTTTGAATTTCGCGAGGTTTGTATTCAACGAGGGCACTCCCGCGGCGAACGTCACCAGTGGCAGCTTCACGGCCCGATACCCTGCCCCGGCTCAGGTCACGGATGTCATAGCCGGCAACAACCTCTGCGATCGCATCCACATTACCTGGGAGCCGGCGCCACACGCTGACGGTCAAGAGCTTTTCCGAGACGACATTCTCGTCCTTACGATGGGGCCTTCTCAATGGGGATGGGACGACCATGGCGCTTCGGTCGGTACCCACCAATACAAAGTTAGGGCGTTTAACTCGTGCGGCTACGGACCGTTCTCGGCAACGGTATCGGGCACGCGCCTCGGAATTCCGGCGGCGCCGTCACCGGTGGTGGCTTCGGATACTTCCTGCACGTCGGTCTGGATCACGTGGCAGGACGTGGCGGGCGAGACGTCCTACCAAGTCAATCGCGGTGCCGTTCCCATCGGCTTGTCGCTGCCTGCCAACACGACGTCCTTCCGGGACACCACGGGCACACCGGGAACGACCTACCAATATATCGTGCTGGCGGTCAATGTATGTGGCAATACCGCAAGCACAGATTCCGGTCGGCAACTGGCTCCGCCGGGACAGCCAACGGGCGTCGCGGCGACGACGAACCGCTGCGACAGCGTAATCGTGACGTGGAACGCGGTCTCGTATGCCACGATGTATTACGTCTACCGGGGAGTGGATCAGATCGGCAGCGTCTCCGCCGGCACGCTACGTTTTGCGGACGCACCCAATGCGGGGACCTATTCCTACAGCGTGCGTGCGTGGAACGACTGCGGTTGGGGGAGTTATTCGACAGAGACTACCGGAACGCGACTCGCACCGCCGCCGCAGGTAACCGGCGTGACGACAACCTCCAACCGTTGTGACAGCGTGATTATCACGTGGAATGCGGCAACCGCGGCATCCGAGTATTTTATCTTTCGAGACGCTGTGCAGATTGGTATTGTACCAACGGGCAATTTGCGCTATGCCGACGCTCCGGCCGCCGGAACCTACTTGTATCGAGTGCGCGCGCTGAACTCATGCGACTGGGGACCCTATTCCAGCGAGGTGGAGGGCACACGGCTTGGCTTGCCGGCGCAGGTGACCGGCGTGGCGGCGACCACCAATCGCTGCGACAGCGTGATCGTTACCTGGAATGTGTCTTCGCTCGCAACCTCCTACGAGATAACGCGCAATTGGGTTGTTCTATCTACTTTGCCCGGTAGTACGATTCGATTTGTCGATGCCCCGCCGCCGGGAACCTACTCCTACCGCATTCGAGCAATGAATATCTGCGGTAACGCCGACGCCTCTTCACCCGCCGATGGAACACGACGTGATGTTCCGGCACAAGTTGCGGGAGTGAGCGCCTCGGACGATCTCTGCAACGGAGTGCAGATTGCCTGGAGTACCATGACATCGGTGGACAGCTTTCAGATTCGCCGTAATGGTTCGCGCATCGGACGCACGTTGTCGGCTCAGTTCAACTTTCTGGATACGACCGCCGTGACGTGGACAGTATATGAATACACCGTTGTGGCATACAACCTCTGCGGAGTAGGTCCGACGAGTCTTCCGGACAACGGGATGCGTATGGTTGCCCCGGCTCAAGTCATCGGTGTGACGGCGACAACCGATCGCTGCGACAGCATCATCGTGACGTGGACTGACGTCGAGCATGAGTCCGGTTATTTCATGTATCGGTACGGAGAACTTCTTGGAGCGCTGCAGATGAACACCGTTCGCTTTGCCGATGCGCCCGAGGCGGGAGTGTGGGGGTATACCGTGCTCGCTTCGAATGCGTGCGGCAACGCTCCCATGTCGGTGCAGGTTCTCGGTGAACACCGCGCCGTGCCTTCCCAAGTCATGGGAGTCAACGCCAGCGACGGTCTGTGCAACGGCGTGGTCATCACCTGGAATAACGTCGCGGGAGAAGACAGTTTCCAGATTCGACGAAATGGCACGCGTATCGCGGCGGTACTTTCCGACGTGCTTACGTACACCGATACGACGGCGGTTCCCGGTGTGGTCTACAGTTACTCGGTGGTTGCCTACAACCTCTGCGGTCCGGGTCCGGTCAGCGCATCGGACAATGGCTATCGTGCCACCCTTCCCACTCAGGTGACGAATGTGCAGGCCACGATCAACCGCTGCGACAGCGTCATCGTGACGTGGACGGATGTGGCTACCGAAACGCTCTATCGGGTTTTCCGTGACGGTATTGAGGTGGGAACGCGCCCCGCCAACGCCACCCGCTTTGCCGAGCAACCGCCGACCGGAACCTATCAATACACCGTGCGAGCCGAGAACGCCTGTGGGAACGGCCCGATTTCCGCTCCCGCGACGGGAACGCGGCTGGTCGCTCCGCTTCCGCCGACGATAACCGGCGGCCCCCCGCAGTGCATGACTATTGTTATCTTTCCCGCAGCGGGCGGAGGCGACGTGGACTCGTTCTTCTTCTACCGCGACGGAGCCAATCGTGTGGGCCGCGTTCACGCGAGCGCGGATTCCTGGGAAGAAATGATCGTCGGGACGCATAACTACTACGCCACCGCCTACAGCGTGGACTGCAACATGGAGAGTGCTCCCAGCAACATTCTCTCGCTGGTCGGCCATGATCTGGCGTTCCCCCCGACCACGCTCACCGTGACCACGCCGGAAACCTGCGACTCGATCCGCCTGAGCTGGCCGCAAGGCACGGGTGAGATCGAGAGCTACGTGGTGCGGCGCGACGGAAATCCCATTGACACGGTAGCTGGATTGGTCTACAGGGATATCGAAGTGGATGACGCACTCGACCACGAGTATGCCGTCGCTGCCTACAATCGGTACTGTGGCGTCGGCGATTTCACCGCTCCGGTCACCGGACGAATGCGGCCGCTGATCGAGGTTCATTCGGATCTGGCCGACACGCTGCAGGCTCGCGAGGATACGGTCTACATCGCCTTGACGCACTGTTCGGCTGTCGAAGTAGATTCGTTCTTTATGTCCTTCAACAACGGCCCGTTCCTGTATGTCACTCATGCGGCTCCGCCGGTAGATACCTTGGAAGTGGTGGTACCGGAGCCGCCGGATGCGTACACGGATAATTGCCGCGCCCGCATCATCAGCTACCGTGGGACTCGGAGCGATACGACCACCAGCGATCCGTTCGTGATTTATCGCGATCTGGCTGTGGACGATCTGGCCGGAGCGGAGATTCCCAAGGACTTCACACTCGATCAGAACTATCCGAATCCGTTCAATCCGGCTACGACCGTGCGGTTCGGAGTTCCGAAAGTGGTGGAAGTGCGAATCGAGATATTCGACGTTCTGGGCCGTCATGTGACCACGCTGGCCGAGGGGGTCTATCAGCCCGGTTGGCACCGGGTGATCTGGGACTGCTCAGCCTGTCCGACCGGAATGTACATCCTGCGCATGCAGACCGATGAGAAAGTGCTGCTGCGCAAGATGCTGCTGATGAAGTAGACGAAGCAACATAAATAAGAAGGGCTTCCCGGCAAAGGGGAGCCTTTCTTGATTTCTGTCGTGTCTGGATGCCGCGCTTGTCCATGACCTTTGGCTTGGGCAGGCAATGGACTCCGGCTGAGCGCATCCCGTGCGCTCGGGTGCGAAGGTGGGTTACAGCAGCTTCGCCAATGGCAGCCTAAGCGAATGTTTTCACGTGTTGAGTGTATAGGAGCGGTGTTTGCCTATTAAACTATTTACCTCCGACCTACAATCCTTCGGTCTCAGCCATCGTGAATAAACCAAATTACATATGCGGTGTCTAAGTTCTATCCGATCCCGAGTTGAGCTGGGGATTTCTTAGGAGCGGATAAAAACGATGGTACGGAACAGACGGTACGTTCAATGAATGGCAGCAGTTAAGGGAAGGAGTCAAGGATGAACAGGGTACGATCTTTGATAGCAAGAACCAGCGTTCTGGGAAGTGTCTTATTCGTCTTAGGCGCCGTTTGGGCGCAGCCAGTGGTCGTCCAAAGTGTGATTCCACAATACATCCAGGGACGAAACGGAACCAACTCCCAAAGGATACCCTGTGCCTACTGGGTGAGCATTTCCGGCTTAACCGCTAATGCCACCTATCGCTATTACAATCAGGTGGCTCGGTCCTCGGATTCGGAAACGACGAACGGCGCCGGCAATGTGATCTTTGCCAACAGCGGCGGGTTCGTGCGCACGAGTTCGCCCAGTCTCTCGTCGGCCGGGAACTACGGGGAGTTCACAACGGACGGAATCGGATCATTCGGCGGATGGATGATCACAGAACCCACCGGCAACGCCCGTTTCGTGCCCGGTGGATTCATTTTTTTTCGTATAATGCTGAATGACGGGGCGGGTGGCACATCCGTAGCAACTCGCCTTACCCCCACGGATTCGGTGCGCGTGCTTAAACTCGATACGACGATGAGCGACAGTACGGGTACCGGCATTCGCGGAAACACGCTGGCCGCTCCCCGCGATTTCGTCCTGCTTTATGACAATACCTCCGGCACCGGCCGACCGCTCGCGGCCACCTTTGTCGAGAGTGACGGCAGCGATAATTCCACCGCCAACAGCTACATTGCCTTCTATGCCGACAGCGTGAACCTGATTGACGGGGCATTCGGGGCAATCTTGCCCAGCCTGAACGGCAATGGAGTCCGGCGCGTGGAACGGCGTTCACTCGGCGGAGGCGTGCTCGCTTTCGATCAGAACGTCAACGGGATCTGGCCCAGCGGTGCGAATACCGTCAATCCGACCGGCGGCGCAACGCCGGTGGTGCTGACCGTAGACGATGCGCCCCTTAACTCGAGCGAAAACTCGCCGCCGTCCATTTCTCTCGTGAGTCGCTATCCGTTGTCGCCCATCGCAAACTCCCCGGTCACGGTCAGTGCGCGCATCACCGACAGCGACGGATCCATTTTTTCCGCCACGCTTTTCTACAATGCGGGATCGGGTTTCCAGACGGTGACCCTGTACGACGACGGACTTCACGGCGACAGCGCGGCTGCCGACCAGCGGTTCGGGGGCGATGTGCCCGGACAACCAAGTCTGACTACGGTCTCCTATTATCTTGAGGCCGTTGACAACGCCAGCGCCACCGTTCGCTATCCGGCTGATGCTCCCGGTCACCTTCTGAGCTACCTTGTTGACCGGCCGCGGCCCGAGATCGTCGTTAACGAGTTCATGGCTCAGAATACCGCGACGATTCAGGATCCGACCGGCGAGTGGGCAGACTGGCTGGAGCTGTTCAATGCCGGTGACGAGACGGTGAATCTGGCGGGATTCGCTCTGACGGACAACTTCGCCGATCTGCGCAAGTGGACTCTGCCCGATACCACCCTTTTACCCGGAAGAGTGTTGCTGATCTGGTGTGACGAAGACGAGGGCGATCCCGGACTACATGCTAATTTCAAGCTGTCGGCGGGCGGCGAACAGATTGCCCTGTCCGATCTGGCCGACTACGGCGGGAGCATCCTCGACAGTCTGACCTTCGGCGCGCAGACGGCGGATATCTCCTATAGCCGAATCTACGACGGCGGTCCGGATTGGGATTTCGATCCGACCCCGACGCCGAACGCACTCAATGGAATCTGCGTTCCGCTCGCGCTGACCGCATGGTTTGTGGGCGATGATGTGCATCTTCGCTGGCAGGCCAGCCCCGGCGCTCAAGAATATCGCGTTTATCGCCTGTCGAACGCGGATGATCCCCTCGCGAGTGGCACGCTGGCGGCCACGGTCACGGACACGTCGGTCGTTCTGAGCGGGGAAGTCAGCGCGTATGGAACAGCATTCTATGTCGTCACCGCCGTGAATGAGTAGGAAACCGATCCCCCGAGCCGATCTCCGCCGAATTCGGCGGTTCAGAATTCCCAATTAACTCCCGAAGAATCGTATGCTCCCCACTCAACGGACCATTTTATCGGTGGTCATCGCCTTGGTCTTGCTGTGTGCGATCCTACCCGTTCAAGCTCCCGCCGAGCCGTATGCCGGGTATACTCTCTTCTCTCCCAACAACACCCGGAATACTTATCTGGTCAACATGAGCAACACCGTGGTTCAAAATTGGAGTCATAGCCGGACCGGAGGATATTCGGTCTATCTTCTCCCCAACGGCAACCTCCTTCGAACCACTCAGGTAAACAACGCCATCTTCAACGCCGGTGGATCTCAAGGAATGGTTCAGGAATTCGCTTGGAACGGAACGGTGGTCTGGGAATTCCAGTACAGCAACAATCAGTACCATTCGCATCACGATATCGAGCCGCTGCCCAACGGCAATATTCTGATGATTGCCTGGGAGTTGAAAACCGCCGCTCAAGCGCGGCAAGCCGGGTACAATCGGAGCATCGCCCTGTGGCCGGATCATATTATCGAGGTACAGCCGGTTGGAACGAATGGCGGTAACATCGTCTGGGAATGGCACGCATGGGATCATCTCATTCAGGATTACGATCCGACCAAGGATAATTATGGAGTCGTGGCTGATCATCCCGAGCTATTTGACATCAATATGCCGGCCGGCGTCGGTCCGCAGGGCGGCGACTGGATGCACGTCAACGGGATCAGCTACAATCCGGAACGCGATGAGATTGCCTTCAGCTCGCATACGCTTGACGAGATCTACGTGATTGACCACAGCACGACCACCGAAGAGGCGGCCGGACACACGGGCGGCAATCGCGGACGCGGCGGCGATATTCTTTACCGGTGGGGGAAACCGTCGAACTACCGCGTGCCGGGGGCGCAATATTTCAACGTTGTGCATTGCGCCATCTGGATTCCCGCCGGACTTCCCGGGGGCGGACATCTGATGGCCTTCAATAACCGCGAGGGACAACCCACATCGCAGATCGTGGAACTGAATCCACCGTTTGACGGTGAAGGTAACTACGTTCTGATTCCGGGATCCGCCTACGGACCCGCCACACCGTTCTGGTCTTATAGCGCTACGGGATTCTACTCGAATCATCTGGGAAGCTGCCAGCGACTGCCCAACGGCAATACGATGATTTCGGAAGCAACGAGCGGATTTCTGTTTGAAGTGGACATGGCGGGGGTTACGCAGTGGAGTTACGCGCGTGGCGGACAGATTCCGCGAGTCCTGCGGTATGCGCTGGACTATCCGGGCTTGTACGTGCTGAATCCCGTCGCCGCCGGTGAACTGGTGATCAACGAACTTCTGGCCGACAACGGAACCACGGCGCCGGATCAAGACGGCGAATACGATGACTGGATCGAGTTCTACAATAACACCAACCACGACATTTCGGTGTGGGGATTTGGTCTGAGCGATGACGCTCAGAATCCAACGAAATGGAGATTTCCCGATACGACTCTTGCCGCCGGGAGTTACCTGATCGTCTGGGCCGATGCCGACACGAACCAAAACGGACTACACGCCAGTTTTGAACTGCCTGCCGAGGCGGGAAGAATCCGGTTCTGCGCTCCCAATCTGACGATTCTCGACAGCATTTCGTACGGTCAACAGACCACGGATCGGAGTTTCGGTCGCTATCCGAACGGGATGGGCGAGTTCATCCTGATGACGCCGACCTTCGCCGCTGAAAACATCGGCGGCGATCCCATCGAGGTGGTCATCAATGAAATTCTGGCCATGAACGATACAACCGCCGCGGATCAGGATCAGGAATTCGATCCGTGGATCGAGCTCTTCAACAACGGCGACGCGGCGCTTTCGCTGGCGGGATTCTACCTGAGCAATGATGCCGCGGATCCGACCCGTTGGGCATTTCCCGACACCTCCATTCCCGGCCGAGGCTACCTGATTGTCTGGGTGGACGGGGACGTTGAGCAGTCCGGACTTCATGCGAATTTCGAGTTGGCCGTCACCGCCGGTCGAGCGTTGCTCTGCACACCCAACCAAATCCTGCTGGATGAGGCGGAGTGGGGAGAACAAGTCTCCGATGTCAGCTTCGGGCGATACCCCAACGGAACCGGCGGATTTATCCCGATGATTCCGACCTTCGCCGCCGAGAATGACAGCGTGGGTTTGAGTTCCGTCGCGGATCGCACAGAAACACCGGGCAAGTATTTTCTCTCTCCAAGTTATCCCAATCCTTTCAATTCCTCCACGGTGATCGCCTTTCAACTCGCTTCGCCCGGCGACGTGAGCCTTACAATCCACAATCTTCTCGGTCAGCGGGTGGCGGTGCTGATGGAAGGATGGCGGTTGGCGGGCCACCATGAGACCACATGGAGTGGAACGGACGACCGTGGGAGTCCCGTGAATTCGGGAGTCTACTTTGTCACGTTGCGAACCGGCGATTTCACTCAAACCCGGAAAACGGTTCTTCTGAAATAAATTTCAGCGGGAGACAATCCATGCAGAATGTCAAGTCGCTTGTCATCACGATCCTGATGACGTCACTGGTCGTGCTTACGTCGTGCAGTGATGATGATTCTCCGGAAAATGTCCCGGAGGGATTCACTCCCGCGGGGATGGCTCGCGTATCGGCGATGAATCGGAGTTTTCAGATGGGGTGCGCGGACGGACTGGCCGATGAGCTGCCCGTCCACACGGTAAGTTTTTCGCGCGATTTCTGGATGGACAGCACAGAAATCACTCAGGGTAGGTACAACTCGTTGATGGCGCAATCGTACGCCGCCTACACAACGCCTTCCTGGAACGCGACCTATGGACTGGGCACAGCCTATCCCGCCTACCACGTCTATTGGGGGGACGCCGTCTTGTACTGCAACGCCCGCAGCCGACGCGACGGACTGGACAGTGTCTACACGTACACGGCAATCGTCGGGACACCGGGCAACATGTGCGAGCTGCAGAATGTGACGGCCGATTTCAGCAAGAACGGCTATCGCCTGCCGACGGAAGCGGAGTGGGAATACGCCTGCCGCGGCGGAAGCAACGCGGATTTCTTCTGGGGCAAGGACTACGATCCCTATCCCGCCACCGCCGCCGATTCGGCGGAGATTGACGGCTACGCCGTGTGGTACGCCAACGCGTGGGTATTCGGCGCGGACACGACGGCGTTCGGAACACACTTGGTGGCGTCCAAAACTCCCAATACCTTTGGTCTCTTTGACATGGCGGGAAATGTCTACGAGTGGTGCAACGACTGGTACGGGGAATACGGCAGCGCATCGGTGACGGATCCGATGGGAGCGGACAGCGGGGACTGGCATTGCTTGCGCGGGGGCAGTTGGGGCAGCAACGCGGTTCACTTGCGCTCAACGAACCGAACCTTCTCGGTTCCCGACTATGAGTACTATTTCATCGGTTTCCGCGTGGTATTGCCCGTTCGGTAATGGGGAGGTCTTGTTCCCAGATGTTTTTCCACACGGTTAGATCCCCATGAAACTCTTTGCCATAATTGCTCTGGTCCTGCTGAGTGCCGGAATCGCCGACGCTCAGGGCGTGGTCATCAACGAATTCATGGCCGACAACGATACGGTTGTGGCCGATCAGGACGGCGAGTTCGACGATTGGATCGAATTGTACAATCTCAGCGGCGCGCCGGTCTCGCTGGTCGGCCATCATCTATCCGATCGGCTGAACAATCTTGCGATGTGGACGTTTCCGGATACGTTCATCGCTGCCGACGCCTATCTGATTGTCTGGACGGACGAAGACGAAGATCAAGACGGCCTGCACGCGAATTTCAAACTGTCCGCTTCCGGGGAAGCGATCTTTTTTTCCGATCCCGGCGGCGTAATTGTAGATGAGGTAGTATTCGGCCCGCAGCAGACCGACGTGAGCTATGGCCGTTATCCGGACGGTAGCGGAGATTTCCGAACGATGTACCCGTCCTTTGCGGGACCGAACAACAGCCACGGTCCGGGAGACGTGGACTCCAGCGATACCGTCTTCGGTGATACGTTGATCCACACGATCCATCTTCAGTTCTACACCGAGCACTGGCAGGATTCCTTGACCTACAACTTCGAAGTGCTGGACAAGGAATACATGCCGGCGCAACTGACCTTCAATGGAGTTGTGGTGCTGGACAGCATCGGAGTCCGCTATAAGGGACATTCATCCTACGAACTCTCGCGGAATACGCCCAAGAAGCCGTTCGAATTCAAGTTCGACGAGTACCGCGATGACCAGCGGCTGCGCGGCCTGAAGAAACTGAACGTTCAGAACTGCGTCAGCGATCCCAGTTTCATGCGCGAAACCATCGCCTACGGGATCGCCCGCCGCTGCATGCCCGCGCCGCGCACGGCCTACGCCAACGTCTACGTGAACGGCAACCTGCTGGGATTCTACGTTTTGGTCGAGCAGGTTGACAAGATTTTCCTGTCACGCTACTTTGCAAACAACGGCGGCAATCTCTACAAAGCGGGTGACGACGGCGCAACCCTCGAATATCGGGGAACCGATCCGGCGGCATACGAAGATGAACTCGAACTGAAGACCAATGAAGATCAGAATGACTGGACCGGCCTAATCGCGTTTCTCGACCGGCTCAACCACACTCCGGCGGAGTCGTTCGTGGACACGGTCGGCACGTGCCTGGACTTCGACGGAGCGCTCCGGCTGCTCGCTTTCAACATGGTGCTCTCGAATTTCGACAGCTACACCGGATCGGGACGCAATTTCTATCTCTATGACGATCCGTCGTCCGGGCAATTTCAATTTCTGGTTTGGGATTTGAACGAATCCTTCGGAGTGTTTCCGAACGGCTGGAACGTGATTACTCAAGATATCCTGATTATCCCCAACCTCGCTCGCCGACCGCTGAATCGCCGACTCTTGGAGAACGATTCGCTCCGTCACGTTTATCTTGAGTACATCCAAGAAATGATAGCGGGACCGGCATCCTCCGATTCGGTGGCGGCTATCGCCGACCGGCTGCGTCCGCTCATACAAGACTGCGTCTACGCGGATACCAACAAGCTCTACAGCAACGCGAATTTCGCGAACAACATCGAACGGGACGTGTACGTGGATTTCGGACGGCGCATCCCCGGAATCAAGTCGTTCTCGCACGCGAGAAACGCGAATCTCGGCCTGCAGCTATCCGACGAACGGGTCTATCCCGGCGACACGGACAACAACGGAACGGTGGACGCGCTCGACGTCCTGCCCATCGGAGTTTATTTCGCATCCACCGGAGCGGCGCGCGACTCCGTCACCTTCGTTTGGGGAGATCGGAGAGCTCTGTTGTGGGACGATCCCGCGGCGACCTACGCCGACGCCAATGGAGACGGCACGGTGGACGAGCGAGACGTGGTCGCCATCGGCATAAACTGGGGGAATCAGCACGCGAAGTCGGGTTGTTCCTATGACATTGATCCCGCTGACACCGTTCTTCTCGGGCAGCATCAGGAAGCCCTGCGTATCCTCCACCATTCGCTTTCCGGCGGAGGACAGGCCGTAGCCGAAATGCGGGCGTTGCTCGAGTCCATTCTCCATCTCGAAAATGCCGTACCTTCAGTGCTCGCGCTCGACCAGAACTATCCC
This sequence comes from bacterium, assembly GCA_018812265.1. Lineage (GTDB taxonomy): Bacteria > Electryoneota > RPQS01 > RPQS01 > RPQS01 > JAHJDG01. Next base: position 18,217 of record JAHJDG010000139.1, read on the forward strand.
AATCCTTTCAATCAGGAGACCATCATCCGTTTCTCACTGCCGGAGCGTTTGACCGTTTCACTGACGCTCATCAACGTTCTGGGTCAGGTTGTCTCCGAACCGATCCGCAGGAATCTCTACGATCCCGGAACGCATCAATTTCATTTCGCCGCGGATGGAATGTCCAGCGGCATCTACTTCTACCGCCTCGAAACGGAGCGGGGCAACATCGTGCGGAAGATGGCGATCCTCAGGTAAGGCGATGAGAATGAAAAATCCTGTTGCAGTATTCTGCCTAATCGTATTTCTGCTTGTCGGCTGCCAGAGCGAGAATTCCACCGAGCCGCCGCCGGACACCGGTCAGAGGTTGCACTTCACACCTGCGGAGGTAACGGTTTCCGGCGGCGAGCAGACTTCGCTCCGCCTCGTCGTGGAGAATCTGACCGATTCCATCTTCGCGATCTCGCTGCGGATCAGTTATCGCGATTCGATTCTGACGTTTGCAGGCGTTGCCGGAGCGGAGTCGGGAGATTTCTTCGGAGCGGACGCCATTCAGTTCGCGCAGGATACGCTTTCCGTTCTCCATATAACCATCAGCCGCATTCAGGGTCAGACGGAGGTCAACGGATCGGGAACAATCTGCACTTTCCGATTTGTCGGCCGGAATGCCGGAAACTGTGTGATGGAGATACTGCCGGACCAGCTCGAATTCTATGACTCCGCGGGACGGACGATTGAAGTGCCGAATCTTGAGATCAAAACGGCGTCCGTGCATGTTATCTGAAGAACCGGAAATGCCGACGAAAGGAGCATAATATGAGCCGCCATTGGTCGGATTGGATGTGGGTGGGTCTGGTACTGAGTACCTGCTTCATCGTGGGAGCAGCGTCGGCTCAACCGGCCATCATTGAGAGTGTGGTGCCGCAGTACATTCAGGGACGGAACGGCGGCAACACGCAGCGAATCCCCTGTGCGTACTGGGTGCGGATCAGCGGCCTGACCGCCAACGCCACGTACCGCTATTTCAATCAAGTGGTGCGCTCGTCCGACTCGCCCACCACCGACGGCGCGGGCAATTCGATCTTCGCCATGCCCGGCGGCTTCGTGCGTACCTCGTCACCGGATTTGTCTTCCGACGGCGACCATGGCGAGTTCACGGCCGACGGGGACGGATCGTTCGGCGGGTGGATGATCACGGAATCCACCGGCAACGCGCGTTTTGTGCCCGGAGACTATGTCTTTTTCCGCATCATGTTGAACGACGGCAGCGGCGGCAGCACCGTAGCCACTCGCTTGACCACCGCCGACTCGATCCGAGTGCTGAAACTCGACGCGGCGAGCGCCGACAGCGCGGGGACGGGGATCCGCGGTCGTACGTTGGCGGAGCCGCGAGATTTCGTACTTTTCTTCGACAACATGGCGGGAACCGGCCGGCCGTTCGCGGCCACTTTCATCGAAAGCGACGGTTCCGAGAATTCCGCCTCGAACAACTATGTCAGCTTCTATGCGGACAGCGTGGACGGGATCGGCGGGGCGATCGGAGCGATCCTGCCGAACGTGAACGGCAGCGGCGTGCGACGAGTGGAACGGCGCTCGGCGGACGGAACCGTGGTGGCATTCCATCAGAGCAATGATGGTCAGTGGCCCAGCGGCGCGAACACCGTCAATCCTGCGGGAGGCGCAACGCCGATTGTGTTGACCACGCTGGATATTCCGTTGAGTTCGTCCGGAGTGTGGGGACCGCAATCCGGTCTGGAACCCGTGCGATACGCCTTGATCTCGGCGTATCCGAATCCCTTCAATGCGGAGACGAGCATTCGGTTTGATTTGCCGACTTCGCAGCGCGTTACGCTCTCGATTTTCGACGAAACCGGCCGTTTGCTGACGACGCTGGCACATGGGGGACTGCTGCCCGCCGGACGTCATGAAGTGCATTGGGACGGCAGAGCGGTTTCGTCGGGCAACTACTTCGTGACCTTGAGTGGAGAAGGATTGATGACGACGATCCGGCTGGTCGTGGTGAAGTAGCGCCGCTTTCCGCGAGTACGCGTACAAGATTGAGCGAGCCGCACCAGCGGCTCGCTTGTCGTCGGAACCGGCTCCCGTTCGCGATGCGGGAATGGTTTCGGCAACTCCTGCGGGACCGAATTCACACGCTGCAACACAAGAGTGCCAAGAAAACAAAATCCCCGCGACGAGCGGGGATTTGTTCAACGGTTGGCGGGGCTACCGATTTCAGACCCGCCTTATATCCGCTTTACCTGTAACGTGTATGATTCCTACTTCATGAGGATCAGCTTGCGGACGGCGTGTTGTCCGCCGCTTTCGAGCTTCACCATGTAGATTCCCGTCGCCTGATTTCCGGCATTCCACGAAATCCGGTGCGCCCCCGCCGCGATGAATCCCCCGGCAAGCTTCGCCACCTCCTGGCCCAACACGTTGTATATCGTGATTGTTGCGAAAGCGGAAGCCGAAAGCGAGAAGGGAATCGTTGTCCTCGCGTTGAACGGATTGGGATACGCGTCGCCGAGCTCGAAAACAATCGGTTCGAAAGGCGGTGGCGAATCGCCAGCGTCCAGTCGCGCCAGATACGTTTCAATCGTATCCTGAATCGCTTCCATCGGCAGGCTGTGCGTCGGGCCGATCCATCGCACAACGCCATCGCCGTCAATCACCAGATACTGCCGGTCTACGCCATACTGCTGCGCCACGCCGCTACCGATAGTCAGGAGCGGATAAGTGACTCCGGTAGCCGATTGGTAGTCTCCGCATCCCGCCACGCCTCCATCCCACTGGTCAATCCCGAACGCCTGAAACGCTTCATTCCGATACGGCTGATGAATCTGTGTTTCGGTGGTCCCACCCTGGGCCCGGCAAGCCGGTCACGACCAGCCGAAGAAATTCAGAAACACGACCTGTCCGCGATACTGGGACAACGTGTACGTCTCGCCGGTTGTGCTCACGAGCGAGAAATCGGGAGCCACCTCTCCGTAGCCGATGGCCCAGGCCGGAGTGAGGCTTCCGAACACGAGGCTGCACATCGCGATCAATCCTGCCCACATTCTACTCATTCTCCACGCCCTCCTATTATTGGACAACAGATGTCATATTATCAGTCAAAATCTAAGAGGCGTATGCCTCTCTTTCGTCATCTCGGATCAGTTCACTTTTAAAACGAAATCATAAATCTATGTAATTCATCAATATCCTTCTGTGATAACGTTCCGCTCCCCGGCATTAGACGACCCGGTAATCCTTTAACTACAATCTCGGCGAATCGGTTTCTGTTATGTGTCCAGGCCGCACGCGATTCGATCAGGCTTGCGGTTGCTTGATAGCGGTAGGGAGCCACACTCAAGACTTGCTGCGGCGCACCTTGGCCTTGATCTCCATGACAAGCCGCGCAACGTTGCCGGTAGATCGCCGCGCCGGGCAGATGTTCCGCTACATATGTTGCAGGTTTCGCCGTCTCCGGCGGAACAGCCATGCGCTGCATAGCCAATTCGATGGGAATGCGCGGACCAGTTTCTATCACCATTGCGCCCGGTGTCGAGGGCAGACGTGCCAGAATCTCCGCGGTCGTCGGTGTCGGATTCGGTATCAGAGTCCGCACGTAGTGCACCAGCGCGAAAAGTTCCTCCGGCGGCTTCAGCGAGAACGACGGCATGGAAGTTCCCGGCGAGCCTTTCAGAAGCGTGTTGTAGATGGAAACGACGTCATCGCCGAACTTGAAATTGTCCGTGTGGTAGTTGCGCGGCTTGGGACTGATCGTGGCCGCCTGCGGACCGTCGCCATATCCCTTGGATCCATGACAGCTCGCGCAGTTCGCTTCGAAGAGTGCTTTGCCCTGTTTGGCCAATTCTGTGTTCTGAGCCAGCGCGCGGAGATCGGGTGCCGTCGCTGCTTGCGTGGATGACGTGGTTTTCAGTGCGGCGATTTCGTGTCGTATCTCGCGCTCGCGGTAGAGCCACACGACGGCCAGCGCGACCACCAATAGCCACGGCAACACTTTCACTCCCAGAACCTCCAGTTCGCGCTTTCCAGAATACGCGGATCACGCGCGGCCAGCACTGGATGCCGCGCATAGAACCGGCTCACGGACAATGCAAACAGCCCGGCGAACATCAGAAAAATTCCGATTTCCATCCAGCCGATGGGAATGAGAATATCGCTGTAGGACGGCATCACCAACCAATACAAGTCTACGTATTGACCGACGATCACTACCGCGCTGACCGCCATCAGCCACTTCTCATTCTTCTTCAACGCTTGCGACAGCAGCCCTAAAAACGGAATGGCGAATTTCAGAACCGGCAAAGCCACAAACAGATATTCCCAGCCGCCTTCCTGCCGCCGGAGGAAAAAGACCGTTTCCTCGGGAAGATTCGCGTACCAGATCAGCATGTACTGTGAGAATCCGATGTAGCACATGAAGATCGTGAATGCGAACAGCAGCGTGCCGATATCCTTCACGTGCGAGGGAGTGGCCACTTGCGCGAGCGGCCCGCGCTTCATCAGAATGAAAACGATGATCAGAGCCGCGATCCCACTCTGAAACAGCCCGGCGAATCCGTACACCGCAAACAGCGTAGAATACCACTTCGGCTGCAGGCTCATCAGGAGATCAAAACAGGTGACGGAAAACGTCCCCGCGAAAACCGGCAGAAATACGATGGACCAGATGACCATCTTCCGGGAGAGTCGCGGGTCTCCGGTCTCATCCTGTTCGAGCGAGAGCGAGGTCAGCTTTCGCGCGAATATCGCCCAGATCACCAGAAACAGATAGCCGCGCAGGTTGAACCACGTGGGGGAAAGCCACGTGAATTTCCCCGGATCGCCCGCGATTTCCCCCTCTGCCCACGGATAAATGAATCGCAGTCCGGCCATGATGCCCGAGAACAGAACAATGGCAAGCGGAAGATAGGCGGTGAATCCTTCGGCAACGCGGCGGGTCACGATCCACCACTTCGCATTCACCGCGTGATGAATCGCCGTGAAGAACAATCCGAACAGTCCGAAACCGAGAAATAGGAAAAAACACACCAGATAGTTGTGGAACGCCCGTTCCGCGTCGGTAAGAATGCCCGCCGTGAATGCAACCGCGCCCAGCACCATCGCCGCGACGAACACAGTCCGCCAGCGCGCACCGACTGCCGCCGGTCCCGGGTTTTCTATCTGTGTGATGGCTGCGTGATGCATGCTCTATTTCTTCGTGCGCGCCGTATCCGGCAGGTCGCTCTCCAGTGTAAGCTCGCTCTGCTTCGCGGCCGCAAGGTCTTCTTCGGTCGGATGGGCGGCTCGCTGCAGTGCGCGAACGTAGTGCACGACCGCCCAGCGCTGCTCGGGCAGAAGCTGCGTTGCGTAGCTCGACATCAAACCCTGACCGAGCGAGATCGTGTGATAGATTCTCCCATCCGGCCAGCGCAGCAGTTTCTCGCTGAAGAGCGACGGCGGCTGCGTGAACTTGGGAACGATGTAGCCCAGCCCGTCCCCCCGCGCGCCGTGACAGACGATGCAGTAGGTTTCGTAGTAGTTCCGGCCGACCTCGAGAATTTCCGCCGTCGGTCGCAAGGGATTTGCCATCTGATCGGCCAGAATCGTATCGGCAAACGTGTAGGGATACGGTTCGTAGCCGCGCGGAACCGTTCCCTCCACCGGCGGCCGCATTCCCACTCCGTTCGCTGCCGTCGGATCGTACTCCTGAGCTTTGAGCGATATCTGATGGTACATGTCGGGCATGTATTCAACGACGGGATATGATTTCGTCTTGCATCCCGCGAGCATCGCCAATGCGAGAAACAAAACAACCCCCCTTAGGGACCTATCTCGAAATAATACGATTCCAGATAAGGGATGCGGCGGCGAAACACAGCAGGGCGAAGTGTGCACGTAACGTTTTCTCGAAGCGCACGAGCAGTTTGCGATAGCGATTGAACCAGCTATGGCAGGCTTCAACG
>JAHJDG010000140.1 GCA_018812265.1 bacterium
CAAAGACCACAGCAACAGCCAAGTCAAAGGCAAAAACCGGGGCAGCGCCGTCCAGCTGCAGTGAAGTCAAATGCGCAGCTTAAACCTGCCGGTTATTTGTCTTGACCGAGGGGTCCACTTCAGGCATTCGGCTTAGCAGTTCCGCACGCCTAAGAACGGACTTTCATATTTCGGGATCAACAACTGCCCGAGGCAGACCGCAGCAATCACCGGTTCGCCGGCCAATTCCAGGCACTTACGAGGCTGATCCTCAACTCCACGTCCATGCTCCACGCACTAGATGCCGTACTTCCTCTTCCGATTCACAAATGCGGGCTCTGTCCCTTCAAGAATCTCAATGACACGCGCCTTGATCTCCGGTGACTCGATTGCTCCACTAATGTATGAGAAGCGCTTATTCACCTTGTCGCATGTGGCACAGATGATCTGCTCGGCATCACAAACGACGGCGAGGTTGGGATTGTGCGTAACCATGATCACCTGACGTCGTTGTTTTGCCGTCTTGATGCATCTAACAAGAATCTTGTAGATGGTCTGGTTGTCGAGATTCTCTTCGGGCTGATCGATCACCAGGGGAATATCGTCCTTGTCGACCAGCAGGTAAAACACCAGCAAAAGCAGGCCGCGCTCTCCAGGCGAAAGCTGACTGATCTCCTGCTTGTCGTAAGTCAAGGAATACTGTGGCTGCAGGTATTCAAGTCCAAACAGGTAGTCATACAGTTCTTTCGGCCGATTCCCCTTGCGCAATTGGTCTAGGACGGATACCTCTGTTTGTTTGACGCCTTCGATACGTCGATCGAAATGGAGCATGTCGTCGATACTGTCGACGAATTCGACAACCGCTTCCACGCTCATGAAGTCTGTCTGTTTCAGGAGACGCCGAATGAGGAGATTGCTCTCGTCGATACCCGCGAAGCTGCCGCGCGTCTGCCTATTGATGCGTCCAAGAAATGCGTCCTGGAACCCTTCTTCGGCGATTCGCACATCGAAGTCGAGCGGCAACGGCATTTCCATCTTCGCCGTTGATTGCACGAATCCCTGTACGGGCTGATAAAGCGTTTTGTACTCGGCGACCACCTTGCCGATCTGCTCATGCAGACTACAAACGATGAGAATCCGTTCGGTCTTTAATTGCTCGCTTCGCGCCGGCAAGGAGTCCAACGCTGCAATCTCGGCTGCATACCAAGCAATGCTATTGCTCTTATCTTTGTCGCCCTGCAGCTCAACTTTGGCCCGCTCCCAGTGCGCAAGGTGCTCCTTGTAAACCAGGAATAAGCGCTGCTTCTCGCTAAGTTGGCTCTTAATTGTCTTAATAGATGTCTCGGCCGCCTCGCGACGCCGGGGCAGACTCGCCTCCCCCTCGCTTGAGAGGAGCGCATCCAGAATCTCTGATTCCTTCTTGAAGGCGGCACTCAACTGCTCAATCCCCGTCGTGTTGACCGTTAACGACACGATGTCGGCAGCTTTCAATCCGGACTGAACCTCGCCAAGCATCGCATTCAACTCCGCAATGAACTGATCGTGATTCTTTTGATGATTCCTGACTGCTTGCAGCATGCGGGTCATGTGGGCTGCGCCCCTCATTGCGTCCGCCTTCTTCTGTCGCGCCTTCTGTTCTTCTACGTGGACAGAGTTCAACGTTGCTTCGAGTGCAGCGAGCTTCTCAGTCGCTGCGGCGGCCTCCTGCTTCGCGGCCTCTGATTCCATCGGGTTATCCACCGGGGTTGGCTTCGCTCCCTCCAGGGCGGTCAGTTCCCTCTTCTTGGCGTCGAGCTGCAGCTCCAGTGACTGGCGAAACTCGGGGGAGAGCTTATGCTCGACCGTGACCAGTTCTGCATTGACCTTTGACAACTCCTCGGTCAGTTGCTTCCGCTCCTCTTCGAGTTCGGAAATCTTGAAGTTTAGTAACTCGCCGAGCGAACTAAAGCCGATGCGCTGCTCTTCGGGAACATGGGTGTAAATGATCTGACGCAGCTCACTATCGAATGTCGACGAACCGTTACCTGCCAGCTCATTGCATAGTGTTTCGAGGTAGCTCTGCGGCAAGTACTTCAGCCGCTCGACGCTAGACAACGCGGGGTTCTCATGCAAGTCCTTCTGGGAGTCTGTTCCGTCGTGCCATTGAAGTTTTCCGGTAAAGTGGGCCGCCAACTTGTTCCTAGGGTCACGAAATCGCGCCTCATTGAGGAAGGAAAAACTCTCGTAGTTTCTGGTGTCGCCAATGAGCGCAACAACATCAGCCAGAGCACTCTTTCCGCTGCCTTTGTTCCCGATGATTGCCACCAGATCATGATTCAGCGGCACTTCGACATCGAACCAGTTTTCTAATAGAGGCGAGCCGGCCTTCTTCTTGATGGAAATCGCAGACACGTACTTCGTTCGATTGCCCATCACAAGCAAGCGCTTCGGCGGCTTATCGCCGACGAACACGCGCTGGTCGAATTCGGTCACCGCCTGCAACAAGCCCTGGAATGTGGGATCGGCCTTGATCCAAGTGAAGCACTGGCCAATCCGATCCTTGTTCTCCGAATTACTCAGGGCGTGAGCATCTGAACAGTCGAGCAACTTGTCTAGCACCTTCGACTCGGTCAACTTCTTTCTAGCTTTCTCATAAGCTTCTGGATTCTCCGATGCAGTGAAGACGAGATCGACACGGTTGATGACGTTCTTCTTCTCGGCTATCGACTGATCGTTCCACTTCATGTTCTCCCACTCAGACTTGCCGACGGCGAGGAGGAAGCGGCCCTTCAAACTATGCTTCTCCAGGGCTTCTAGAACTTTGTCGAGGCTTACGCAGAGGTTATTGAACCCCTCCTGCAACGCACTTCCATAACCAGCCTTCTGGTCATCAGGCACTGAGTCAATGATCATCTGCCCAAGGCTGGTGAGGCTTTCCGGTGTGACGACCGCCTGCCATCTACCGTTGAAACTATGAGCTTCAGGTATCAGGTCGTAGCACTGCACAAGTGCATTGAGAAACTGCTGGCGGATGAGTTCAGGTGGAAGCTGATCGAAAATGACATGCAGGTTGATCCTGTTCCAGTCTGATTTCGAGTAGGCCCCATCCTTCCCTTTCTTCACAACCCCAGCGAACTTGTCGAGACGTAGCTCTACCACGGGCAGGATCAAGGCGATATTGGGCAAACGGCCATCCTTCTTTGCCTTCAGTACCCGCTCATACCCATCGACAAAGATGTAGTCGTTGATACCTATAACCTTGAATTCGGGTGGTAGCTTTTCGAGGTCGCAAATGAAGCCTTCCCATGCCGCATCGAGATTGCCGTCGTAGTTCTGGACTATGGAGTAAGGGGTGTGAACATGGAGATCCCACTTCCCCCATGTCGACCCTATCGGGTTGTGATTGCTCATATTCCCCCCACTTTTTTCATTCGATTGCGCTTTTATCAGGCGTTTCAGACTGTCATGACACTCAGCATGGCCGAGCACACGTCGGAGGCCGCGCCATCAGAAGCAGCAGCTATCCAGGGAGCATATCGCCTATGCATCTGTGAATCATCGCATGGCCCGCACGGTAAGGTGCGCTTCGTGAGACATAAGCCCAATAAGCGGACCGTTACGAAGGTCTGCTTGTGGCCGAGTTGAGGCAGTGATGACGTCAATTTGCCCGCCGAATAGCGGACATCGAGCGAGGTCCGGCGAAGCCTTCGGTATTGAAATCGAATGGCTACCCCGACCGTCGCCTTTTGGCCGGTTCCGGTCCGATGCGCACCTTGCTCAAAGCCGACGTCCAGACCTTCTGGCAGCACTACCTCGACCGTCTCTTGTGACCGAAAAGCAGGCTGCTATGTTTTCTCCGCTTACCCTGATTTCTCAATATTGCGGCGC
>JAHJDG010000141.1 GCA_018812265.1 bacterium
AGACTATTGAATCCGAGGCAGCAGCCGAAAAGAAGATGAGACCGTCTCTTCAAAGGCAGGCTGTGTACCGAGCAAAGTCAGAGCTGGCACTTTTCAAGAAAAAAGTAGGTTAGCTTCAACGTACTTAGAGGACTTCTCGCGCCGAGGCCGGCATTGCCGGCCTCGCTCTCTTGTAGCATTTGTTATTGTATAGCAATTGGCGGTTTGCTCTCCGGTCGCAAGTGTCAGTTAAGAAGAAGAACGGTGCTGTAAATGTGTTTTAGTACAATATTGCAGGTGAGTTGATCTTATTCACCTGCTTGTTCACGAGGAATATAAGCCTGAATTCGGTGAGTATTTACAATTGGCTCAAAAGCCTAAAAATTCGTCCTGAGTGCTACAACGAGATTTCTTCCCGGCGCGCTGATGCCTGAGGAGAACGGGCGGTAGTGGTGGTCGAGGATGTTTTCCAGTGCCGCCTGCAACTCGAGCGAGCGATGGATGCGCCAGCCGCCGCGCAGATTCAGCGTGTACCAGCCGGGAGTGCCGTCCTCGGTGTAGAGATGAGTTTTGGCCTGCTCTTCGGGAGCCAGATCATCGTAGGGCTTGTCGAGATTGTAGCGCGCGTAGCATTCGGCAATCCACTTCAGCCGCTCGTAGGTCAGGCGGGTCTCGCCGAAGAGCGGCGGAATGTGCCGCAGCGGAACGTCTTCCTCCAGGTCCCGTCCGGCGGTGTAGGTGAGCGTGGTGCGCAGGCCGAGTTCGGAGGTCATATTGACACAGGCGCTGACGTCGAATCCCGAAACGTAGCCGTGGCCGGCGTTGACAATGGCCTGTACGCGCGATAAAGTGCCGTCGTAGAGAATCGAGTCCCGGCCGTTGAAGGTGAAATCGCGGCGCACCATCACGTCCTCGATCCACGTGTAGTAGCCCGAACCGCCTACCGTCAACCACTCGCCGAACCGCTTTTCGACGCCCGCCTCGACGTTGTAGGAATATTCGGGTCCGAGGTCGGCATTGGGAACGACAACGTTGCCCGGCTCGGAATCGAAAATCTTGCCCACGTCATCCACGTTGGGAGCGCGGAATCCCGACGAAGCCGCTGCATAGATACGGAAACCGGTGTCGGGCTGCCAGACCGTGCCCGCGCTGAAGGTGAGCGCGCCCGCGTTCAGATCAATCTCGTTAAACGGGAAGCTATAGAAGGTAGTATCTTCAAACGACGAATGCAAGATCGCCTGCGAATAGCGCAGGCCGCTGGTCAGCGAAACGGCGGGCAGGAGCTTCCACTGATGGCCCAGATAGGCGGCGAGGGAGGTCAGTCTGCTCCCGCCGTCGGGGTAGCGCGTGGAGGCCGGAGAAATCTCGCCGGTTTCGATGTCTTTCGCCTCGGCGGTGGACTCCACCCGGTTGTGAACCGCTTCGATTCCGTAGTGGAATTTCTGTTCGGGAGTCAGCTTCTTATTGAAATCCGCGTTGAGCGAGTAGGTTTCGACGTCTTCGGTGCGCGAGGTCAGCGTGGTGCGTCCGAAGCGGCGGTCGTGGCGACTCTCCTGCTGATCCTGCCGGGCCAGAATCACCGCCGCGTGGTCGTACCATTTCGCACCGGTGATGTTCGCACTGAGCGAATTCATCAGCCACTCCTGCGGGCCGTAGTACCACTCGGCGTCGCGCAGCGTTCCGCTGCGGTATTCGATCAGGCGGTCATAGCGCGGGATGTTGGAAGACGTCGTCCAATAGAGTCCGTAGCCGAATTTTACACGTGACGAAGCCTGCCAGGCGAATTTTTGCAGCAGATTAAACTGCGAATATCCCGAGGGAGTCTGGACGTTTTGGTTATCGTTGCGGACCGCCACGTCCTCGCCGTTTTCGCGGGCGGCGTATTCGGGTCGTTTGCCGAAATCGGGATAGTCATCCTTGCGCACGGCTCCCGCCCGCAGATCGTCGAAATCGCTGTAGGTAAGCGAGGTGCTGTAGGCCAGACGGCCGCGACCCAGTTCGAGATGGGCATGGGACGTCTTCTCGAAGTTGGCGGTGGCGGTTCGCGCCAGAGCTCCGCCCGAGACGGATTTCCGGTCGGTCAGAGGCGGAGTGGGATCGAGAGTGGAAAAGAGCATCGTTCCGCCCAGCGCATCGCTGCCGAACTGCACCGATCCGGGGCCGAACAGAACTTCGGTGCGATCCAGCGAGTTGGGATCAATCTGAATGACGTTCTGCAGGTTACCGCTGCGGAAGATGGCGTTGTTCATGCGCACGCCATCCACCACCAAGAGCACACTATTTGCCGCAAAGCCACGCAGCATGGGCGAGCCGCCGCCGAGCTGGCTCTTCTGTACGAACACCTGTCCGCTCGCACCGAGCAGATCGGCCGAGGTTTGCGGATTCTGGAAAGCGATGGTTTTGGGCGAGATGTCCGTGACCGCCTGCGGAAGATCCTTGCGGGCGGTTTGGAAGCGGGTGCCGGTTACGGTGTAGGCGTCGGTAATATAAATCCGGGGAGTGAGTCGGACAACGAAATCGCCGCTCGTCATTCGCGAAAGGGAAAACTCACGCTTGACGTATCCGGCGTGTTGAAAAACGAGCGTAGCCGCAGAAGGGAAATTTGACAAGTCCACATTGCCGTTCGCGTCGCTCAGCCCGCTGAACTCTCCGCCAAAAATAGTCACGGAAACATTCGCTATCGGCTCTCCGGTTTCGGAATCGAGAACCCGGACGACGGTGGCGGCGGCGGATAGCGTGAAGCTGATGAGGAGAAACAATATGACCCAGCCAACTACAAGAGCGGCGGGCCGGATCCGTAGGAAGAACGGCAGGAAGTGGAACATGAGCGGGACTTTTGGGTTGTGACTACCTGAGATACAGGACCTTGGCCGTGCGGGAAGCCGCATCAGTTGTCAGTGTCACAAAATATATGCCTCCGGCGGACTTTGGCAACCACGTCGCGCGATAAGTTCCCGCTTCCTGCACACCATGTTGCAGGGTTTCAACTCGTTGTCCGATCAGATTGTAGACCGCGAGGTCAAGCTCAGAGCTGTGGGCCAGCTCGTACTCGATCTGGAGGACACTGTTAAAGGGATTGGGGAAGGCGGAAAGGATGAAGGATGAAGGATGAAGGATGAAGCGAGACTCTTCCACTTCAAGATACGTGTCCCAGCCGACGGAGGCGATACGAAGAATCGTAGGCTGATCGTATCCGGTCTCACGCTCCGTCCACGCGGCGACCAGAAGCCCGTCGTCGGACAGGGACAGGGCGGCCTCGACGATCTCGTGTCCTTCGCTCGGCCAGTGGATTGCTCCGGCGGGGAAGACCGGCGCGCCCGTGGTGTCGGCGCGATAGAGAACCAATCCCGTGCCGTAGCGTGCCAGCCAGGCAATGCCGAAATCGGGATGGGAAGCGGCAATGATCGGCTCATCGTTCAAAGTCTGAACCACGGTGCATGCAGAAAGGTTGTCAATTCGCAGCAACTCCGCCGGGCGGGTTGTGAAGGAACGCGAGACCAGAAAAAGTACATCGCCCTCCGTGAAGAGAGCACCGACACTGCGCGCGCCACGAAAGATGAAATGAAGTTCCTGAATTCCAAATCCCGTGTTGTTATTCCAGAGTGGTCTGCTGAAGGTGATGCCGGAGTAGTCGCCACATATGAGGACAATGTCCGAGTCGGATTCGGATCCGAAAACGTCAACAGATAGACCTTCTTCCGGCCATGGACCGAAAAAGGAGTTCCCGCAAATCCGAAAGCTGTCTCCTGAGGCAAACGACAAGGCAACCGGACCCGCTCCGGCCTCTCCCCAGAACCAGGGATTGTCATACTCCCACTCATTAAGCCATGACGCGAAGAAACCACCGCCGGTACGCGGGCTAAGGGCAAGCGCATGGTTGATGCTGACGGAAATCCATTCGCCGCTATACATGACCGTGCCCGAATCAACAACCAAGCCGGAGTCAAGAGTGTCAAGCCCGCGAGAGACGATGGTGCGGTTGTATCCAGCCGTTGCGTCATATACCAGTGCCGCCCATCCGTCATTCGCTATAACGACATCGCATAATTGCCGCGCCCAACCCGTTCCCGTCATGGGAAACATCGTGGGGCCGGTGACGATGTTGCCCGTTTCGATTGCCACTGCCGCATGAAGAACCGAATCACCGAGCTGATAAAATACATCAGCGATGGATCCGTTACGGACGGCAACGTGCGGATTGGTGAGCGCCGCCGTGCCATGCGTGTTTACGACTTCAAACGGCCCAGTGAGCGGCTGGGCGGCGGCCGTTGCGACAATAAGCAATAACAGGATCAAGTGCCGCATCATAACCCCCTTCCCTTTTATGGGACAAATAGAACCTTTGTTGTCTTGACTTGACTTCCGGCGGTCAGTCGGATAAAGTATAGCCCGCCTGCACAATGTGGTGTCCACGTCGCCTCGTGCTGCCCCGCTTCCCCTCGTCCGTTCCGCAGCGTCTCCACCTGCTGTCCGAGTGTGTTGAACACCGCCAGTTCGACTTCCTGCGCGTGCGGGAGTTCGTAGGCGATGCGCAGCGAATGATTGAACGGATTGGGGAAGGTGGAAAGGATGAGGGATGAAGGATGAGGGATGAAGCGAGAATCTTCCGCTTCAAGATACGTATCCCAGCCGACGGAGGCCAGCATCAGGCGCGACTCGATGGGCTGTGACTCGGTTTGTTCAAGCCAGGCTGCAACGACGCGGCCGTCATCGGTGATCGCTACGTCGGATTCGGTGATCACGTGCTGGGGATCGCGCGTATGGAGAACTCCTAACGGATGGACAATCGTTCCGTTCGTGTCTATGCGGGCGAGGAGCAGAAATGACGGACTGCCGAAGGTGGCCGCGAATCCGTATTGCGGATGCCAAGCCGCCGCATGAAGGCTGAACTCGGTACTGAATGCGCTTATCAAGTGACAGGCTCCATTGCGCGCGAGTTCCAAACAGTGCAACGAGGAATCGTCGGGAAGCCACGTTTCGCCGGACAGACACAGCACTCTCCCGCCCTCGGTACGGGCAAGCTTCAGCACTCGCAGCGGGCAGGGGAAGATTATTGGTGGCGGGAGGGAGTCGAGCGTTCCCGAAAAGACGGAGATCGCAGCCGTGTTGCCTCCGTAGTGATGAAAGACCGACAGCGCGCTGTCGCCCTCGATGCTCACGGCGTGCGCATTGTCCGTGTTGGGAATGAATACGCTCGGCCAGACCGAACACGCCCAAACGGGTGTCACCGATCCGTGCGGAACGCTGACCGTCCACACCCACGTGTCAATCTCCCAGCCCCATGCGCCGATAATCAAGCCCGAGACGATCACGCCGCCGCCTAGGCGCTCGCTCAAATGGCAATCCACGAGCATCGAGCCGCCATACCAGCCGAGACCATGCCAGTAGTCCTCGAAGAGGACGTTCTGCTGGGCAGATTGATTTCGGCCCCGAAACAACGTGCCGCCGGTCATTCCGCTGGTGGAAGATGTCAGGCCGGTGACCAACAGATACCAGTCGCTGCCGCTCGCGTGTGCGTCTTCGATGTGGTGCGACCCACCTGCAGGCAGCGCGAGATCGTGGGGCGTGACGGCAAGTTCGTGGCGGTCGAGGTCAAAGACGGAGTGATTCACAATCTGCCCGGTCTGTCCCTGCTGATAGCGGATGAAGAGATCGGCCAGGCTGTCCGCGCGAACGCAGAGATGAGGATTGTTGACCGTGAAATCGGAAGAAAACTCGCGGGCGACCCACGGCCCTTCGAGCGGTTGAGCGTGGGCGGCCAAAGACAAAGTCATGACCAGAAAGAGTAAGCTGCGCATAGTAACCCCCGGTGGGTTTGGTCGGTATGTTTTCTTCCCTAGGGGCAACCGCTGTGCCTGGTTCGTTTTCATTGGAGTGCAGTGCGGAATGTCAGATGCAGACGGTGTTTCGCGGGGTATGCGGACAAATGTCGAATACCATCTCCGGCGGGAGATGTGCACGGATTAGCCGGAGTGATCCGGCCTTGCACAGCCGTGGAGGATCGCCATTGCGGGTCTGGAGACCCACAACGGCGGGACGAGCAAACTACTCTTTCACGAGCAGCACGTTCACGGCCTTGACGATGACCTTCACGTTGTCGCCGGGCTTGAGGCCGAGTTCATCGAGCGAATCGAGAGTCATCACCGAGGCCATCTTCGCTCCGGCGGGAATCTCGAGCTTGACCTGACACATCATGGTGCCTTTCTTGATCTCGCTCACCCTACCGATGATCTGATTACGCGCGCCGTACTTCATGGCTTCTCCTTCTTGTAGGGACACGAGCCGTTGCGTCCGCCTTCTACTCCTCTACCGAGCAGGCTCACCCTTCAGATCCGGCATTAGGAGGCTGCTTTGTCGAGTTCGTGGATTCCTGTGATTCCGTACTGGAGAACCGTCTCTGATAATGGCTATCCCGGAGCACCAACACTAAGAATATCAATCCCAACGCGCATGTCAGTAGAAAGAATTGATTAAAGGGAGAGTCAATCCACTGTCCAAGACGCCCACAGGGAACGAAAAGTTTTACCTTTCCGATACCCTCAGCATGGGTCAACTGGATCTTTCCCTTGTCGTATTGATTAGGAACGACATACTTGGTGAACGCATACACGTAGGCATACTCTCTTGGCTGCAGCTCGGAAAGATATATTGTACTGGCAGTGCAATGAACAGAGTCGGTAGATCCTCGATACTCTATCCAGGCCTCATCAGCATCTGGTAGGGAAAGGCGGATGTCTCGCAGTACTTTGCTCCCAGAGTTACATACCTTTGCGCTCCAATAACCGACAAGTGCCCTTTGCTGAAACACGACCGTCATACCCAATTCATGAAGTGGTTGCTGTAGCGAAGGCGGTGTTCTATACATACCGAAGAACACTTCGGTGACGAGAGATTTCTCTGGTGTCCTAAATACCGAGGCCGTATAGCTAAGGATTTGAATCAGACCAATAATTGCCGTAATGAGAATTCCGCCTCTCAAGACGTAGAACCACAGTCCTCTGTTCATGCCCATTTTATGATCCTCTAATAGCCCTAGATTCAAGCAGGGGCGGGTCAAAGACCCGCCCCTACCGATTCCAGAATCTCGTTACGCCACTTTCGGCATCGTTGGGATGATTTCGTCGAGCCAGCCGAGCAGCTCTTTGATCTCGGCCACCGTCACATCGGCCATATGCGCGATGCGGAAGGTTTTCTCCTTGAGATCGCCGTAGCCGTTGGAGATGATGCAACTGTGCTGCTTGGCGAGGGTCTTGTTGAGGTCGGCGATGGAGATGCCCTTGGTGTTGGTGATGCAGGTCAGCGTGTTCGATTCGTAGCCCTTCTCGGGGAAAACGGCAAAACCCGACTTCACAGCCCAGTTGCGGACGATCTTGGCCATCTCGATGTGCCGCGCCCAGCGATTGTCGAGGCCTTCCACGTTCAGGATGTGCTCGCACTGCGCCTTGAGTCCGAAGATCAACGGAATCGCCGGCGTGTGCGGAGTCTGGTGCTTGTCGTTGTACTCCTTCGCGTCCACGAAGTTCACGTAGTAGCCGGGAGCTTTTGCCGTTTTGGCGCGCTCCATGGCCTTGTTCGAGATCATGGTCACGCAGACACCGGTCGGCAGCCCCCAGCACTTCTGCGTTCCGGCCAAGCAGACGTCAATGCCGAGCTTGTCGCACTCGATCTTGTCGCCGGCCATGGCTGAGACCGCGTCAATGCAGAACATCACGTCGGGGTACTTCTTCATGACCGCGGCCACTTCCTCGACGGGTGCGCGCACGCCGGTCGAGGTCTCGTTGAAGACCATGCAGAACACGTCGTATTCGCCGGTCTTGAGCTTGGCGTCAATCTGATCGGCCAGCACGGCCTTGCCCCACTCGACCTCGATCTTGTCGGCGGGAATGCCGTTCATACCGTTGATCTTGAACCAGCGCTTGGAAAACGCGCCGTTGACCGTGCACAGCACCTTCTTCTGACAGAGATTGCGCACGGTGCCTTCCATGACTCCGGTGGCCGAGCAGGTGAAGATCAGGACTTCCTGGTCGGTATAGAGGATCTTCTTCAGCATGGGGATCACGGCCGCATGAAGGTCTTTGTAGTCCTGGGTGCGGTGGCCGACCTGCGGGGTGGCCACTACCTTCAAGAGTTCGGGACGAACTTCGGTAGGTCCGGGAATGAACAGTTTCTTGTGCATGGGAGGCTCTCTTCTGTTGCAATATTCAACAAATTCAACGCCTTGCAAGACCAGCAAGACGCAGTAGATTTCCGGCTCAAAAAGTAGCGAATTCGCACGTGAAAGGCAACACAAAGCCGACGAAGAAAGGCATTTCGAGGGAGCTAATTCGTTGCCTTTGTGATATGATGTTATATATTTGTATCTGTGGAAGAAGGTTAAACGAGGGTATGGGATATGAAAAAACTGTATCGGATTTTGGTATTGCTGTCGCTTCTGGCGCTCGTCACGGTGGCTTGGTGGACAGGCTCGGGAATGGAGAGGATTGAGCTGATCCGCCCGCTACGAGCTGCCGAGCCCGAGGTGGAAATGGCGCCAGACTCAACGGTGAAAGCGGATACGGCAGCGCCACCGGCCTGGCTGCGGGTGGAGGTCGAGACGAGTTGGGGCTGGTTCTGGCAGAAATCCACCGGCCGCGCCTACGTGATGGTGGACAAGAAGAGCCAGCAGCGCCTCAAGGCCGGCACGCTTCACGTCCGGCTGGAGGCACACAACATCACCGAGAAACACATGGATAATGCGGACTCGGTAGTCGTGTTCGAGAAAAAACGCGGGTTGGGAATTCCCAAGCGCATCGCCGTGGTGACCGCGTGGGCGGAGAATCCCGATCTGGAAGAGACGTCGGTCGCGCTCGAACCGTGATGGATAATCCGATCACCGAAGTCCGCCGGGGCTATTCCTATTTTCGGCTCGGGCTGCGCATCGTCTGGCGGTCGGTCGTGGATTTCATGGTGGATGACGCCTGGACTCAGGCGGCCGCGCTGGCGTTCTACACGTCGCTTTCGCTCGCGCCGCTGCTGATCCTCCTCATTCACATCACCTCTTTCATGGGTGGCGGCTTCGAGGAGCGCGTGCTGGCGGAGGTCCGTCAGCTCGTGGGGCCGCAGGTGGCCGACGTGATGGACGTCATCGTCGAGACCGTGCGGTCGGGGGAAAGCGAAGAAGTGCCGGTTGTGCTGAGTATCATCGTGGCGTTGTTTTCGGGGACGCTGGCGTTCGCGCATCTCCGCAATTCGCTGAACGTGATTTGGGGAGTACCGTTTCCCAAGGGAAAGGAGATTCAGAGCTGGCTGATGGGCCGCGTGCGCTCTCTGGGGCTGATGGGCGGGATCACGTTCCTGATTTTGCTCTCGCTCGGGATATCCACCGTTCTGGGACTCTTCGTATCTTCCGGCGGGCGACTGTGGAGCACGATGGAATGGATCGGCTCAATTGTGGCGTATACGCTGATCTTCGCCATGATCTACAAGATGCTGCCCAACATCCACATCCGCTGGCGGGACGTGGCGTTCGGTTCGCTGGTCACGGTTGCGTTGTTCATGGCCGGCAACTACGGAATTTCGCAATATCTTCGCTATTCGACGCTCGGCTCGGCCTACGGGACGGCGGGATCGCTGTTCGTGATGCTGGTGTGGGTATACTACGTGGCCTGCCTCGTCTTTTTCGGAGCCGAGATCACGTTCGTGTACGTCCATCGCCGGAGTCTGAAGCTCGTCTCACCGGAGACTCCGTCCCTGCCCGAATCCCCGTAGCGCCGCATGGATATGCGCCTTGCAGGGGGTAGTTTCACACGGCATGTGTTGTAGGGGCCGATTTATCGTGCCCTTCTCACTTCAAATACAGGGAGGCTTCCAATGGAAATCCGTCCCAGCGGAAAGCTCATTATCAAGCAGTGGCTCACGCTGCTCACGCTTTCGGTTTGTCTGGTGATTGTCGGTCTCTTGCTGCACCTGCTGCTGCCGCTGTCCCCCGATATCGAGCCGAGTGAGGTCTCAAGTGTAGTGTGGCCGTTGACTCTGGGCTGCATTCTTTTGATGTGGATTATCGCCGTACCGATCGTGATTCTGTGGATCAAGAACCTGTCGTATCGGATCGAGGAGGATCGGGTGACAATCTCCAAGGGAGTCCTCACCAAGATTCAGCAGAACATTCCCTATCGGGCGATCACCGATTTTGCCCTGAACCGTTCGCTGTACGATCGCTGGCTGGGGATCGGGGCGATCCGGATTCAGACCGCCGGACAGGGCACGGCGGGTACTGGCTACGAAGGGCAGCTTTCCGGTCTGCTCGACTGGCAGAGCCTGCACACCGAACTCCGCAGTCGCCTGAAGCAGTTGCATCCTCACACGGACATGGCGCTCGGCGTGGAGAATCCGCCTGTCGCATCCGCCTCTGATCGCGCCCTCCTGCAAGCCATTCTCGACGAACTGCGCGCCATCCGCAAGGCGCTGGAGAAGTAGCGCTGCACTGCCGTGCGCTTTGCCAAACGGGTAGTTTCACACGGCAGTGTGTTGGGTAGCGCCGCATGGATATGCGCGAAATGGATCACTGACGTATCCGCTGCAAGCAGCCGACACCGCGGCATAAAAATCTTGTCATTCTGAGCGAAGCGAAGAATCTCAGCTTACGTGCCGCGCCCAGATCGTCCGGTCAGCGCAAGCGGGCAGAGATTCTTCGGCGCGGATCGCAACAGAGCACAAAGACAAGACCCTGACGGAGTCACCATCAGGGTCTCGCAATCATCCGAACGGCTCCGAAATGGAGCGGTTCGGGTTAAAAGATTTCTTGACTCACTTAGCCGTGGCTATGACGCGGTCCTCCTGCGACATTCCGGCCAGCTTCTTCACCTCGGTCAAATTCAAGTCCAAGCCCTTGGCCGCGCGCTCTCCGTACTCCGCGTCGGCCTTAAAGAAGAGAGCGGTCTGGCGAAGCTGCAAGCGCTTCTGCGCGTTTTTCAAGTGCGAGGTGATGTTGCCGATCAGATGCTCGCGGTCGGGGTCGGTCATCACCTTGCGATAGAGATCGCCGGCCTGAACGAAATCCACGTCTCCCAGTTTGTACACGTGGCGGGTGGCCATCCCCGAAACGTCCACCGGCGGCGGAGTGACTTTGGGATCGGGCGTTGCACCGCCGAAACTGTTCGGCCAGTAGTTGGGATTACCGCCTTCATTGTCATCGAAGCGCATCGCCCCGTCCCGCTGATAGCTGTTCACGGGGGCCGCCTTGGGAGCGTTCACCGGCAGCAGGTGATAGTTGGGCCCGAGCCGGTGCCGATGAGTGTCATGGTAGCTGAACAATCGTCCCTGCAAGAGACGATCCGGAGACGGCCCGATGCCGGGAACGAAATTGCCCGGCGAAAACGCCGACTGCTCCACCTCAGCGAAGTAGTTCATCGGATTCCTGTCCAGAACCATGCGCCCGAACGGCTGAAGCGGATAGTCCTTGTGCGGCCAGACCTTGGTGATGTCAAAAGGATCGAACCGGTATCGCTTGGCTTCATCGGGAGTCATGATCTGGACGGAAACCTTCCACGCGGGGGGATTGCCGCTGTGGATGCTCGTGAACAGATCGCGGGTGGCATGGTCGGGATCGGCGCCCGCCAGACGACCCGCCTCTTCGCGCGTCAGGGTCTGGACCTTCTGCTCGGTCTTGAAGTGGATTTTCACCCACCAGTACTCGCCCTTCACATTGTACCACATGAAGGTATGCCCGCTGTAGCCGTTCATGTGGCGGTAGCTCTTCGGCGTGCCGCGGTCGGAGAAGAGAACGGTGACCTGATGGATGGATTCCGGAGTGAGCGATAGGAAGTCCCAGAACATGTCCGGATCCTTCAGGTTGCTGGCCGGATGACGCTTCTGGGTGTGGATGAAGTCGGGGAACTTGATCGCATCGCGGATGAAGAACACCGGAGTGTTGTTGCCCACGAAGTCGTAGTTGCCTTCCTCGGTGTAGAACTTGACGGCGAAACCGCGCGGATCGCGTTCCGAGTCGGCTGATCCTTTCTCGCCGCCGACGGTGGAGAACCGCGCGAACACCTCGGTTCGCTTGCCCACCTTGGAGAGAAAACCGGCGCGCGTGTACCGGGTTACGTCGTGAGTAACCTCGAAATACCCGAACGCTCCCGCGCCCTTGGCGTGGACGACGCGTTCGGGAATTCGTTCGCGGTCGAAGTGGGCCAGCTTTTCAGTGAGGTGAACATCCTGCATGAGCGTCGGCCCGTGGGGACCGGCGGTCACGGAGTCTTGATCATTGTCAACCGGCATTCCGAAACCGGTGGTCAGGATTTTCTTGCCGTCTGTCATGGCAATCGCTCCTTTCGGGAGGTTTCGTGTTTTACCATTCGCAAATTACACGTATAGGTAAAGGAAGAGAATCCGACATTCGGGGAAACAATTCGGGCGGAAGGGAACCGAACGGCCCTGACCCAATATGGCAACCCGCCGCGAAACTGTCAAGATGAGCGGCGTCGAATTTCTTGAATCCTTCGGCGGGACGCGAAACGTAACAAGATGTATATCATCACATTGCATCCAAGCGGGAGAAAGAGACCATCTCCAACCTCAATTCCGTAGACTGGGCGATCATCATCGCCTATAATGCGCTGAGCCTCGCGGTCGGCATCGCCATGACACGGCGGGCGCATCGCTCGACGGAAGAATATTTCCTGGCCGGGCGGGCGCTGCCGTGGTGGATCGCCGGAACCTCGATGGTGGCCACCAGCTTTTCGTGTGATAC
>JAHJDG010000142.1 GCA_018812265.1 bacterium
CCCGCCGAGATCGGCACACCCATGAAGGCCAGGCTCCAGCGGATCGGCCAGTTGCGGCCGGAGGTGCTGATCTACAACATGCGCTATGTGGGTTCCGTGGAAGACCGCGTCCATCAGCTCCTGTCGGAGCGACTGGTGAACATTCGGAACATGTTCGGCCAGATCCCCGACACCCTGGAAGACGTCTGGGTCGCCGCTGCCCTGAGGGACGAAGAGGAGGCCAAGCGGGTCATCGACGCCGTGCCGAAGCGCCATCCTTTCGAGATGCGCTACGACCGGATTGAAAGTGTGGATTGGGAGTCGTGCAGCCGCGTCCTGGATTCAGCAAGCCAACTGGAGGCGCTGCGGGAGGGGTGGTGAACAGGCCGGTATTTTACACGTAACTTCCTTGATGCCTCCATATTGTTTTTGGGGTGGTGATGGTATGGATCGCAAATTGGGACCCACAGCGCTAATGAATTTGAGTTAAGTTACCCCCTCAAACGCGGCAAAATTGAGTTAACTTTTTTCAAATCATCGACTTTCCGACGTTTGATCCCTCGGAAATGCAGCAAATTTGAGTTAACTTCGTTTTTTAACATTTGTAAGTAATAGTATTTATTAAACTAAAACAGTATTGAACAGGCTTTATTAGTCGTCGATACGTTCCGTTCGAAGAATATCGGCCCTTACTTCAAATCGCTTTCGCTCTCCTGTCTTGGGTACAAAACTCGCGCGGATTTCATCCGGGATCGGGATGAAAAGACGGTCCTTGAGAACGATCGTTGCCGTCGGATAGGGGGCACCTCCCGCTGGCGCATCCACTGGCTCGAGAGTCTGGAGATCGTAATAGAGTCCAAACCGACCGGAGTGGTGCAGAAAAATGAAGAGGATTTTTTGGCCGCCCCAGACGATTGAAGTACGATGCGGTTGAAGGAAGAATTCGCCCATATTTTCGCGCGTTTTGTCGGTTATAGCAAGAAAGCAGCGATAGCCGCGTAAAGCTGGGTCACTGACATCTATTACTAGTAATTTAGCTGAGGTTACCGTCTCCAAACGAGTGATAGCTGGAGAAGGATCTAAATTGAGTTCTGTACCATCAGCGGCGTTCTGAAGAGCCTGTTCGTTTTCAATGATGTCTGGTACGACGTCGCGGGCTCTGGCAGCAGTGTCTACTATCTGAACGCTTGCCTGCACGGCAGTCCTTGAACGCTCCACGGCTTGCGCCACGGTGATGAGGCCCTCGTTGTAGTCCGCCCAGATTCTAGTGAGATTACCGAGATCGTCATCAGCATATTCAAAATACTCCCGAGGACGCCGAATAGCCTTCAGAAAGGCCTCCGCCCCCTGTCGGGTGCTGCTAGGAACATAGTCTGCGACGCGCGGGAAGATAACGGTTCTTACGAAATCCTTTGTCATACTACCGAAGGCATCATACTCCGTCTCATAGAGTCCCAGAATAAGCCTTACGGTCTGTCCTTCCGGGCTCAAGGTCACGCTGATCCCGGTTGGCTCTTTCGTGACAACCGCTGGTAATCCGTGACTAATAATCCCGAAGTCCACATCACACTTGAGAAAATAGTCTGTTTCTAGGATGTTCTCGATACGCCACGCAAGCCCGCTTTCCGCAATGCTGAACTGGCTACGCGTGCGACGGTCTTTAATGGTGGGGGTGTCAGAGATGACATCGATTTTCGCGTGCGTCTTTAGATAATTCTGCTCGCAGCGTTTACGAGGATTATTGCGCGCCAACACGAGTAACGGGGTGTCATCGCTTGCGTGCATCTTAATGATGCCCTGATCTGCTCCCTCATAAAGCATCATCGGAATGGCCTTGGAGCGGGCGGTCACTTCATTGAGAGATATTCGATCTCCTGGGGTCACAATCATCTTCATACGGCCGCACAGTTCATAGTGGTCGTGGGCAATCACCCAGTTCATAAAAGGCGTGCTCGCATCGCATTCATCTCGGTCTGCCAAGACATTGGAGGTGAAGGCATCAATCTCGACCATCATCGACTGCAAGAATTGTAGACCATCCACGGTAATTGCCTCACGGCCCGCGGTCGGTTCGAGAATGAGCAAGTCAGCAATTCCGCCAAACTGATAGACTGAACTTACAGTCGCTGTGGCAAGACCAAAGCCACTTCGAAAAGTTCGAAGGGCGGACTGGCCGCTGCGTAACAAGATGCGACCGCAGATGGACCGCCCAGACCAGACAATGTTGGTGAGCTTCATCCAGACGTCCGCATTATTGGAAAGGATAAAGAGGATATCGGCGCTTAGTCGATCCCCAATCTTTTGCGCCGACTGTTCGTACCGCCAAGTCTCTGGTACCGGTGGTACTGCATCCTCAATTGGCTTTTGACTGATGAGCTCGCCGTTCACGTACACCGGCATGTCAACCAACGACACGAACTCGGCGATATAGTTTCGTGCCTGCTGCACGTTTATGCGTGAATCAGCGTTGACATTAGCGGTGATTGTGGTGCCTGGTTGCCCCTTTTTCGAAACGATCTGGCGCTCAATGCAATCCTCCTTTAGTGACAGCTTTGCCTTGTTAGCTCGGCATATGGTTCGTTCGCCGGTAATCGCACTCTCGGTCTCCACATTCAACACGTCAGCGATCCCGAAATTAGCCATAGCGCCGATGCCAAAGGTACCCACCACGCCCGCTGCCCGAGCGGTTTCATTGTTCTTACTGCTGCTGCCAGCATTCCAGTAGTGATTACGCAAGTCATCCGGTGTCATTCCGATCCCATTGTCGGAGATTAAGATAAGGTCTGGTGACAATTGAATGTCTATGCGTGGCTGAAAAGAAGCATCCAGAGCCAATCTCTGCCGGACGGCATCGAATGCGTTCTGTGCATTCTCTCGCAACAGTGCGAGTGGAGATTGATAAATTTGTTTTGCCAGCAGCTGAATAACGCGCTGCGTCTCAATCTGAAAAGGGATTAGCTCCGTATTCATTCGCACCTCATCATTCTTTTCGTTTCTATCTGCCCCTCAAGCTCTTTGCGCGTTGCGGCATCGATATCATTATGACCACTCAGGATTGTGGCGGCCTGATCCAGAGCGGTGGTCCTGATGAGCGAGGATACGAGCAATACCGCCTCTTCGGTTGACTGAGGCTGGGCGATGGTGGTGGCCAATAGCGTCCAGTCTTCAAGCGTTAGTGCCGCTTGGATTACTATCCTGCGTGCATAAGAGCCTGGCGACAGGTCAATTCCTTTTAGTAGTTTGATCGCTTTTCGTGCATTGCCGTTATGCAATACGTCTTCAGCTTGCAGTATAACGCGCCTACTGTTTTCTTCGCTTGCCTTGATTTCGCGACCCATTACATCGGTACTTGCCTTCCATTCAACCTCTACGAAACCTTGCAAGAATGTCCCGTTGCTCATTCGAGAGAACTGCTCTCCCTCGCCTATCTCCCTCACGTGGACACGAGCGCAACGCAGGTCATCTTCGATCACGACAAGATTATACTGTCTATTCACTCCCCGCGGCAGTTCCTTGAAACCCGCGCAAAGTGAGCCCGCACTAACAACTGCCATTGCACGTTTTTC
>JAHJDG010000143.1 GCA_018812265.1 bacterium
CGGGTATCGATCACAGCCCGCCATAACGACCATGCTGATAGCGAAAAAGACAATTACTAGGTGAACAGATTGCCTTTGGTTAAATGGTTGTTGACGAGTCTTTACGCTTGTGTTCATGGCAGTTCAAAATACTTGTTAAATCTTTTCGCAGATCGATATGCGTCCCACATGCTGAAACTGACAACCAGGGCCGCTGCGCTTGACCCGACAAGACAGGCAGTCCACGCACGCTCGGTTTTCTGGTACAGCTCTCTGGCGCTCTTCGTGTCGGTTGCCTTCCGATATTTCTCATATTGATGATCAGCAACACTAAGTTCGAGTATCGAAATTCCAGCAAGTACGGCGAATGCGGCAAAGTGAAGCTTAGCCTTTCCCGGCTGTTCATTTACGAGTTGACCACCCCCGGGTAAGAGTGAAAATGCCGCCGTGACTCCTGGACTGCGTCGCAGTTGCCTGAATCTGCGATCAACCCGCTCTACACCGATGGAACTTACCTGCCCGGCCTGAAGGAAATTCATGCGCGCTGCCCTGTAGTTCCTTCGCTGGATCTCACGCTCGCCGAGTTGGAACCAACAGTCCGTTACTCGATCTACCACAACCGGCTCGAATGTTGGATCTTGATCTGCTGCAGATTTGAGTGAGGAAATCGCACACTGGAAATCTCCTTCGTGGAATGCCACCATTCCGGAGTCGTGAAGCTCCTGCGCTTTATGATGTCTGCATTCGACAAGCTTAGCATTACAGTAGGCCGCCAAGCTGTCGTTGTCTACACAGGCGGCGCTGAAGTACTTGATCGCAAGGTCATAATTCCCATCCCGCATACCACGCTCGGCAAGTTGAGAGAAACACTGTGCCCGAAGCAATCGAACTGTGTTCTGTTGAGTGGGATCAGCTTCCAATGCTTCGGTGTATGCGCCAATCGCTCCTTCAAGGTCATTGTTGAGGCGAAGTGAATCAGCTATTTCAAGCGACGCCTTCGCAATCATGGGCTTGACCTTACCGGAGAGAGACGTATCAAGTTCGACAGCACCTCGCAGCTTTTCCAGAGCACCCGTCCATTGCTTTGCTTTCAGCAGGGACGTTCCCTCGCTTTGTAGACGAATTGCCAGCGCCCGCCTTTCCTTCCTATCCTTCTCCTCGGCAGCAATTCGTTCACGCTTGATTTTCGACGCTCCTGGAGTATCGCCGAGGGAGTAGTCAGCACCTAATATCCACACAACCACATTTGCAGCATCTTTCGGCACTGAGGGGAAAAGAACTTCCCATCTCTGCCCGGACGAAGAACCAGTCGTCGGTAACTCGTACATCGGAATGTCCATCGGGATACTCCCGCCGAAGATCGTCTCGACGGTTATCGAAGTGGGCATGCGGCGAGTCTCCCGCCCGCTCGAAACATCGGTGTATGAAAGTGAGAACTCACACCGTTCCTCAAATCCTGGGTACATCCCTGTTTCGCCGTAGTAAGCGCCTACATATCGTGTCGCACCGAAGTTCTGCACGAAAACAATCGCCTTCACGCGGTTGTTGGCTATGAACCTCACTTCCTCGAAGGTGACGTAAATGTCTTGACCCCAAGTTGAATCACCAAGGGCAACGAGAAGGATCAAAACGAGAAGCGGTTGATTAAGCTTTCTCAGAGGACCGAACAGTTGTTTCCTCCTTTCACGGGTGCTTCCTGGCGACTTTCACCAAGTCTGTAGGCGAACATATCCCATCGCCCAGGGCAAGGTCTGTCTTTCTAAAAAAATCTTGATCCCGCCCCTGGGAAGTGTGGCAAGTGTCGGGTTTTACGAGCCAATGCATCGGATGCGTTCACGAAACGCTCAAACAACCAAAATCCATCATCATAGCGGTAATTGACATTCGCAACGCGGGGAATCAGGAAGACCTAATAGTATAACGATTTGAGACGACTGTTACAAGGGGATTTGCTGAATAAGCAAGCCCCCGACTCTTATGAATCGGGGGCTTTTTAATAATCCCCGCTGGCGACCTACTCTCCCACAACCTTGCGGTAGCAGTACCATTGGCGAAGAAGGGCTTAGCTGCTCTGTTCGAAATGGGAAGAGGC
>JAHJDG010000144.1 GCA_018812265.1 bacterium
CGCCGGATCGCATGAAGTCTAATTTGATGCCAACGATCTGCCGAGCGGCGTGTATCTCGCGAGGCTCTCCGTAGGCGAGTTCGTACAGACAAAGAGAATGCTGCTCATTCGGTAGTTCCGCACGGCAGTGCGACAGGGAGTAGAATTTCGGAGAAAACGTTGAGTGACCGGGCCGAACCCAGCCTTGAAGACCGCTATCTCTCGATGACCGAGCGAGACGGATCGCTGGTTCACGAGCGCACCGACGCGCTGCGCTGGGACGCGGAACGCGACATCGTGACGGCCCGCTACGGCTTTGCCATCCGCACGCTGAAACGAGCGGGGGCGAAAACCGTGCTCGACATGGCCAGCGGTTTGGGTTACGGTACGTGGCTCTTGTGGCGGGCCGGTTTCGCCGTGAAAGGCGTTGAACTGTCCGAAGATGCGCTGCCGGTTGCCCGCGCCCGTTACCCGTGGCTGACTTTCGAGCAAGGCAACATTCTGTCGTTCGAACATGAGCCGGTGGACGGTCTGGTGGCCTGTGACGTGATCGAGCACCTCTCCGACGGGCGCGCGTTTTGGGCGGCGATGGAAAGGCTCTTGAAACCGGGCGGGATTCTGGTGGTGACCACGCCGCGCGGCAGCGATTCACGGCCGCCGACCAATCCGTTTCACGTGCATGAATACACGCTCGCGGAATTCCGCCGCCTGCTGCCCGCTGTGCCGGTGCGGACCTTGGTGACGAGCCTCATCAAGCCCGCGCGGTTCTGGATCGCGCTGTTGGGCAACGAACGCTACCAAAGAATGAACTACCGGCTGTCGCGCTGCTTTCCGTTCCATTATTTACCCGCGTACGCCAAGACCTTCGCACTGGCCATTCGAAAGGAAGATTTGCAAAGCGCATTGCGGAGTTGGTCCGAATGAGGATAAGTTGCGCGACTATTTGATGTTCATTATCCCGATTGGGCTGGTCACGCTGTTCTTTGTGGGGTTGTACGCTCTGCGGAGCGGATTCGGGCAAACGTCTTCAATCCGCGAACTCCTGACACGGCAGTACGGACCGGAGAAGGGCCGGGCCGTGGGCTGGCTGATCGTTGCGCTCATCCTGCTCGGCTTCCTCGGAATTTTTGGGATGTGGCGCGGCTGCCTCATGGGAACGGCGATGAGGATGAAGTAAACGAGCGGGCGCATCGCCATGCGCCCCTACGAAAACAGCATAGCGCACCCGCAACAGTAGGCGGACACGCAGGTCCGCCCGTACAAGACGAGTTGATCGCGGCGGCGAATCACCTGATTCGCCCCAACAAAAGATAGTGATTTTTTCGGAAACCATACATGACTGATCTACCTCTCGAAACGGGAACCGTGAAGCGAGCGGGCTACGAAGCCTCCTCGATCACCGTTCTCAAGGGTCTCGAAGCGGTTCGCAAGCGGCCCGCCATGTACATCGGCGATACCGGCACGCGCGGCCTCCACCATCTCGTTTACGAAGTCGTGGACAACTCCGTGGACGAAGCCATGGCCGGGCACTGCGACGAGATTCGCATGACCATCAATACCGACGGCAGCGTGACCGTGGTGGACAACGGCCGCGGCATTCCGGTGGACATCCACCCTGAAGAGAAGCGCAGCGCGCTGGAAGTCGTGATGACGCTCTTGCACGCCGGCGGCAAGTTCTCGCGCGACAGCTACAAGGTCTCGGGCGGGCTGCACGGCGTGGGCGTGTCGGTGGTCAACGCGCTCTCCGAATGGCTGTGGGTCGAAGTCAAACGCGACGGCAAAAAGTGGCGGCAGTCCTACAAGCGCGGTGCTCCCGACGCTCCCGCTCAGGAGGTCGGCCCGGCGCGCGGCACCGGAACCACCGTCTGCTTTATGCCCGACAGCCAGATTTTCAAGAACACGGAATTCAACTTCGCGACGCTCATCGAGCGGTTGCGTGAGCTGGCCTACCTCAACAGCGGTCTGCGCATCATCGCCGACGACAAACGCGACGGCATGAAGGAAGAGTTCCAGTTCGACGGCGGACTCTCGCAGTTCGTCAAATACCTCGACGAAAACCGCACGGCCGTTCACAAGAAGGTCATCGCCTTTTCGCAGGAACGCGAGGGCGTGCCCGTGGAAGTGGCCATGCAGTACAACGACGGCTACAGCGAGAACATTTTCACCTACGTCAACAACATCAATACCGTCGAGGGTGGTACGCATCTGACCGGATTCAAGGCGGCGCTGACGCGCACGATCAACAACTACGCCGAAAAGAACAAGCTGTTCAAGAAGGAAAATTTCCAGCTTTCCGGCGATGACGTGCGCGAGGGCTTGACGGCGGTGTTGTCGGTGAAAGTAGCCGAGCCGCAGTTCGAGGGCCAGACCAAGACCAAGCTCGGCAACGGTGAAATCAAGGGCATCGTCGAACAAATTGTCAACGACAAGCTTGGACAGTATCTCGAGGAAAATCCGCACGCGGCCAAGGCGATCATCGAAAAGAGCGTGAATGCCGCGCGGGCGCGCGAAGCCGCTCGCAAAGCGCGCGATCTGACGCGCCGCAAGAGCGCGCTCGAATCGGGCAGTCTTCCCGGAAAACTCGCCGACTGCACGACCAAGAACATTGAGGAGAGCGAGCTGTTCATCGTTGAGGGCGATTCGGCGGGCGGCAGCGCCAAGCAGGGTCGCAACCGCGAGTTTCAGGCGATTCTTCCGCTCAAGGGCAAGATCATCAACGTCGAGAAAGCGCGCATCAACAAGATTCTCGACAACGAGCAGCTCCGCACGCTGATTCAAGCCATCGGCGGTGTGAGCGGAATCGTCGAGAGTAACGGAAGCGGCAACGGAGACGAAGAGGCCGCCGAGAATAGCGACAACGGCGAGGAAGAACTGCTCAAGAAAGTCCGCTACGGCAAAATCATCATCATGACCGACGCCGACGTGGACGGCGCGCACATCCGCACGCTGCTCTTAACGTTCCTCTTCCGCTATATGCGGCCGCTCCTCGAAAGGGAACGCGTGTATATCGCGCAGCCGCCGCTCTTCCGCGTGCAGAAAGGCAAGAAGGTCTATTACGCGCAGAACGAGGAGGAGCGCGACCGCTACACTCAGGAACTCGGCGGAACCGGTGTTTCCATTCAGCGGTACAAGGGTTTGGGCGAGATGAATCCCGAGCAGCTCTGGGAGACGACCATGGACCCCGAATCGCGCTCGATGTGGAAGGTCACGCTCGAAGACGCTGCCGCCGCCGACAAGATTTTCGATATTCTCATGGGCGACGCCGTCGAACCCCGCCGCCAGTTCATCGAAGCCAACGCGAAATACGTAACGAATTTGGACGTGTAAGAAACGATGAGCGATGAGGGTGGATACGCTTCGTTTGGTCATTCTGGACACCGCGCATCACTTTCAAAATTGTCATTTTGGATATCGCGCTTGCGCGGGCGTCCGGAATCTCATTGCACCGTAGCGCCGCACGGATGTGCGCCTCTCCGCCGAGCGGGGATTGCATCCCTGCCGGAATCTCGCCATAATGACTGGTGGCGGTCTCCGACCGTCGAATCCTATGCAAGCATGGTACAAACGCAAATACTTTTTCATTGGTTTGGGCGCCATTATTCTTGTGATGGTTCTGTGGCGATTGTTGCCAGAAATCTGTCCCTATGCCCAGCACGAGAGATTTGGCGGCGTTGAGTCTCTCTTCACCGGTCTCGCATTCGCGATGCTGATTGTAACGGCATGGATGCAGAAGGAGGAATTAGAGCTTCAGCGAAAGGAGCATGAGCAAACAAGGGAGGAACTTAGAGAGCAGCTTTTTGATACGAGGTTTTTCAGCTTATTGCAAGCATTTAATAATGTAATACAAAACACAACGTGGTACGATGAAGATTCAAAGACTGCAAAACGCTACGAGGGCAAAGAAAGCTTCAAGTACATACATCGTAATTGGGAAGTCAAACATAAGGATAAAATTCTACAAGCCCAACAATCGCCACTTCTAACATATAGAAGAAGCGCCGATCTTTTTCCAGAAATAATAAGAGATGAATGGAAAGAGTTTTACTCTGAGAACGCTCACAACCTGGGACAGTATTACAGAACACTCTTCAATTTAATGAAGTTTGTTGATAACGCACCCGAGGGCATTGATAGAGAATTCCGTGCAGACATTGTAAGGGAATCACTATCTGACCACGAACAAGCTCTCCTCTTATATAAACTTATAGCGGATAATGATGAGTTTGGTCGGCTTGCGAAGAAGTACCGCTTAATAAAACATGTTAGAGGCGAACTGCTGATTCATGAAGATCACCGAGGGTTTTTCCCCTATAGCACATCTGAAGACAGATAGGAATTCAGAGAGATTCCGGACGCTGCCGATGCGGTGTCCAGAACGACAGAGAACCTTTATGACCGAACGCGTCCAAGAGATTCTGTGTGAACTGAAGGCCCGGCTGACCGAGCTTTACGGGGAGCGGCTGGAAAAGCTGATCCTGTTCGGTTCGCAGGCCCGCGGCGATGCCGAGCCGGACTCGGACATTGACGTGCTGGTCGTGCTGAAAGGGGACGTGGATGTCGGGCGTGAACTGTGGCGAGTGAGCGAGATTACCTCTGAAATCTCACTGGCCAACAGGACCCAGGTGACCAGTGTCGTAATGCCGGTCAATCATTACGGTGCCGGGCAGAGCCCATTTCTAATGAACGTGGCGAGCGAAGGCGTCGCGGTATGATGGAGAAACAGGAACTCTATCTCCGCAAGGCCAATCGGAGCCTTCGCGCCGCCACCCTCCTGTTTGACGCTGAGCTTTTTGACGTTGCGATATCGCGGGCTTACTACACGATGTTCTATGTAGCATCGGCAATGCTGCTCGAAAAGGGCCTGCAATTCTCCAAGCATTCCGCAGTGGTGGCGGCGTTCGGGCAGCATTTCGTAACAACGGGACTTGTGCCCAAGGAATATCACCGGATATTGATTCACGCAGAAGATGAACGCAACGTCGCTGACTACGTGACCGGGCTGCAACTGAAAAAAGCAGACGCAGCCGAATTGATCGAACGAGCCAAGCAGTTTATTGAGCTTGGCGAGAAAATCCTCGGCCCCGTGTCGGAGAAAGATACGCAGTAGACGACGGGCGAATCGGGAGATTCGCCGCGGCGGAGAAGCACACCACAGTGTGCGTACACAGGTGAAATCGTATGTATTCCTTTGAACTGAAAACCGTCATTGCGGCGATGCCGAGCAAGGTGTTTGCCGCCATCACCGATCCCCGGTACGTCACCAAGTGGGACTACTGCCGGTGGATGCAGAACGACATGCGGCTGGGCGGACGACTACGAAAACGCGACGAGGAAAACCGCCTGTTCGAAAGCGAGATCGTCGCCTTCGATCCGCCGGGCCGCTTCGCCGTCGTGCAGCCGGTTTTGGTGGACACCGAGGATGAAGACGAAGGCCGCTTCCCGGTGCGGATGGAATATGCCATCGAGTCCCACGAGAACCAGTCGCTGCTAACGTTCTCGGCCGCCGGTTTTCCCTCAGAAGAGCTGTGCGAGCGCGAGAAGAACTCGTGGGGCGGATACTTTCTCGAGAAGCTCAAGAAAGTCGCTGAACACAACTGAACAATGCAGGCGGAGGGGGTGCGCCGTCGGCCCGCCGCCGCTACTCACATGACAACGACGTGAACGCAAACAAAGACCAACATGGAACGAGACACAACCAAAAAACCGATGATGTTGCGCCGCCGCCGAGTTCCCTCTCAGGTTAACGGCAGCGCCAAACGCCCGCGCGAATTTCTCTACTTCCAAGTGCACTACCAGCCGCGTCCGGGAGCGAAGAAGAGCCATCTCAGTGCCGTACAGCCGAAACTCATCGAACGGCTGCATGACATGATCCGCCGCGGTTACCTTATTGTCAGCGGAAGCTACCCGACCTCCATCGGTGGAATGTGGCTGCTGCGCGTGAAGAACCGTAACGAAGCCGAGCGGTTCGTCCTCGACAATCCGCTGGTGGCCTGCAACTTGGTCACCTACCGCCTGATCGAACTGCAGGATCCGATCGGCGTCGTCGTGCAGCAGGAGCGCGACCTGATCGCGGAAGCCGCCGAAAAGAATCCGGAGAAAGCCGCGGAGAAGAGCGAGGAAAAGACCGAAGCGAAGAGCGAGTAGCCGAACCAGAGGATAGGTTCAACGGTGAAACCGGAAATTGTCATTCTCGGAGCGGGTCTCATGGGCCGCGTGGTGGCGTACTTTTTCGTGAACCACCCCGATGGTCCGATTCCCGTGCGATTGGCCGAGCACGATGAACGACAGCTTGCCGATGCGGTGGAGTGGCTGTCGAGCGAGCTGGTCGAGCCTGTGCGCGCAGATGCGGCCGGAGACTTGGATCTCGGAAGGGTGCTGACGGGTGCGCGAGTGTGCGTTTCGTGCGTGCCGTATTTCTTGAATCCCAAGGTGGCCCGGGCGGCGCTGCGGGCGCGCGTTTCGATGCTTGACCTCGGGGGAAATCCCGAAGTAACCGACGTGATTCTCGGCATGGATGCCGACGCCCGCCGCAAGCAAATGGTGTTTATCCCCGATACGGGGCTGGCGCCGGGGCTGGCCAGCATTCTGGCCTGGGAACTCGTCCATCGCTTCGAGAAATGCGAAGCGGTCCATCTGCGCGTGGGCGGGCTGCCGCAGAAACCGGAAGGGCCGCTGGGGTACGCGCAATTCTTCTCGATTCACGGTCTCCTGAACGAGTATCTGGAAGAAGCGCGCGAAATCCGCGACGGCCAAGAAATTCTCGTGCCCTCGCCGTCGGACTGCGAGGAGCTGGAGTTCGCGGGGCTTGGCAAGTTCGAAGCGTTCGTGACTTCGGGGGGAACCTCGACCCTGCCGCGCACGCTCTTGGGAAAAGTCCGCCACCTCGACTACAAAACGATTCGCTATCCCGGCCATTGCGAGGCCCTTCGCCTGCTCTGCGATCTGGGCCTCGCCTCCACCCAAGTCTATCGCTTCGACAGCGGAGAACTCAGTCCGCGGCGGATGCTGACACGCGTTCTCGAAGAGAATCTGCCCAAAAACGTTCCCGACATCGTGCTCGTCCGTGTGACAGCCACGGGAGACGGCGGCCGCGAAGAGAAAATTGAACTGGTGGTGCGGCAGGACGACACGCGCGGGCTGTCGGCGATGGGACAACTCACGGCCTTTCCCGCCGCGGCCATCGCTCTGGCCATCCACCGCGGTAAAGTCCCCCCCGGCGCTCATCCTCAGGAAACCGTCATCCCCTTCGCGTGGATGAAAGAACAGTTGGGGAAGTTCGGAATTGTGATTTGACAGACTATTACTTATAGCCCACAAAGATTGCATTCAAAAACCATTTTCCCGATTCAGCGATGACTCAGCCAGCCCACACACAGCTCCACAGCGCAGCCAAGAAATCTCAATTTGTCAACATGCTTGTTGCTGTTGGTCTCCAGGACGCAGGCTTTGAGCATGGCTACCACGACACCCTGACTAAAAGAGAACGATTACTGGCCCTACTCCAGTCTGATCTAGGCTTTGAAGGCTATAAAACAGGCTACGCCTCGCATGACTTGCATGCATTTGCGGCCAAGTTCCCCCCGCAACTCGCGCGGTTATTCATTCAGGGATTGTCTCAACCCGGAGACAAAGTGCTTGATCCGATGGTAGGTTCCGGCACGGCTGCAGTTGAGGCAATGCTGTGCGGTCGAAAGGCAATAGGTATCGACATCGATCCTCTTGCGCTGCGACTGAGTCGCGTCAAGACAACCCGATACGATCTGACCACCTTGCGGGAAACCACCGCGGACGTTGTTGATAATGCAAGGGATTTGCAGCGTGACAAACCGAGGATGGAGCGTCATCTGCGGCTTCGATTCGCTAAGGAAGAACAAGAATTCATCAATTACTGGTTTCAAAGATCCACCCAGATCGAGCTGATTGCCTTGATTTCCGCAATGGAGACCATTGTAGACGAAAGTGCACGTAGCTTTCTTGAACTCACTTTCTCATCCATCATAGTGACTAAATCGGGGGGCGTATCCCTTGCGCGCGATCTCGCCCATTCGCGCCCGCACCTTGATAAATCCAAATCGCCCAAAAACGCCATAGATCAGTTCTCCGCACGAGCCGTCAGGAATCTGGCCAGCTTGGCGGCAATCCGCCGATGCAGATACAAACCACGTATCATAGAAGGAGATGCCCGCAAGCTGAAATTGTCTGATGACTCGGTTGACCTAGTGGTTACCTCTCCGCCATACGCCAACGCTATCGATTACATGCGCGCTCATAAGTTTTCTCTTGTATGGCTTGGGCGAACGGTACCGGAACTAACTGAGTTTCGGGGAAAGTACATCGGATCAGAAAAGACAAATGGATTCAGGTCAGCGATGCTTCCAAAGCAAGCAGCAGACGTTGTGGCCCAACTCCGAAGACTTGATTCAAGAAAGAGTATCATTCTTGAGAAGTATTTCGTCGAGATGAGAGCTGTGTTTGTTGAAATGTATCGTGTTCTGAAAGCGGATGCTTGCTCGGTTGTAGTGGTTGGCTGTTCAACGATGCGGGGTCTGGATGTGCAGACCCACCAGTGTCTCGCGAGAATAGCTCAACAAAGTGGTTTCGATGTGGTGGGGATTGCACGACGCCAATTGGATCGCAACCGCCGCATGATGCCCGCGCGCTTCGGCTCGAATGGGACAACCGGAATTGAACAGCGGATGCATGATGAGTATGTCATTGGCTTGATCAAGCCAACCAAGTAGAAGAGCCTCTAACCATGCCGCCAAGAGACGAGACGATTAGACTTGCCATCGAGTTTTTCAGCAACTCATTCTACCCAGAAGGATTGACACCCTCCACAGCCTGGCTTGGTTTCTACCAGACGCTACTCTGGTATGAACAGGTCAATTATCTTGGGTACACAACGCTGCCGCACATCATTGATGCCAACAACCTCAGACCCGCTTCTCCGAAAGTGGCAGCCAAATGGCGAACCAAGCGAGCATGGCAACGCCGCGCAGAGGCGCTGAACTCGTATCTTGCGAGCAATCTGGAATGTACAGATGCAGAGGTTGAGAAGCTCATGGACCGCCTGATGCGCAATATCGGCGAGGTTCAGCGCCAGAATTCTCTCGGGATTGCGTTTGCCGGCTTGATAAAGCATTTCTTGGAGCGCTTCGGTCCGTCGAACATCGCATACGAGACAGAGATCCCGGCAAAGGACATCTTTCCCGGGATCATACTACCTGGCAGGAGCGAGA
Organism: bacterium; assembly: GCA_018812265.1. GTDB lineage: Bacteria > Electryoneota > RPQS01 > RPQS01 > RPQS01 > JAHJDG01. The sequence goes on from JAHJDG010000144.1 coordinate 9,219, forward strand.
AGCCGTGTATTGACGTCCTCGTAAGGCGAGACGCTCTGCCAATTGCAGTTGTATCCACAAAGTGGAGTCTTCGGCATGATCGACTAAACGACTTGACAAACGAGTGCCCCATATACAAATCTGCGTATTCGCAAGTTTTCCGTAAGACCGAACAGGCACATCTACGCTATTATGTGGCAACAAATGAGTTTCAACCCTCCCGCCTCCTTAAGCTGATCAACGATCCGTGCATCAACGGAGTTGTTCATGTTCACAAGCCAGCGGTTCGGGCGGTTGCTGGTCTGAATGGGGAACTGGACAGACTGATTGATCTACCCGACTTCCTCCAATTGATTGGGCGAGACTGAAGCAGACCTTCCGCTACGGTTAAACAAGTGGTTCGGAAGGGCAGACCCGAGAACAAACACATTTCGACAAAGCAACATTCCATGCAACGCAACCTCTACCCCAAAGCGTACTATAACAAAGAGTTTTTGTACGGGCCCAGCGCGCGGCTGCTGCGCATTCTGGCCGAGTACCTCGAACCGCAAGCCCGACTGCGGAAACACCGCGTCCGCGGCTGCATCGTCATGTTCGGCTCGGCCCGCGCGATGTCCCCGGAAGACCTGGCCGAGGAAATCAAGAAGGCATGGGCCAGTCTCGAATCGGCTTCCGATGCGGAGGCCGCCGCCATCCGCCAGAAGGTGACGATTTGCGAGCAGATGAGCCGCTATTATGCCGATGCGACCCGCCTGTCCTACCTCCTGACCAAGCATTTTCAGGGAATTCCCGATGCCCGCAATCTGTACGTTGTTTGCTCGGGTGGCGGGCCGGGAATCATGGAAGCGGCCAATCGCGGAGCCCATGAAGCGGGCGGGAAAACCGTCGGTTTCGGGATCAGCCTGCCCTTCGAGCAGGGGATCAATCGCTTTATTGACAGAGACTTGGCCTTCGAATTCCACTACTTTTTCATGCGCAAGTACTGGTTCATGTACATGGCCAAGGCGCTCGTAGTCTTCCCCGGCGGCTATGGGACGATGGACGAGTTTTTCGAAGTCCTGACCCTCGTGCAGACGCGGAAAGTCACGAAAAAGCTCCCCATCATCCTCTACGGATCGAGCTACTGGGAGGACATCATCCGCCTCGATAATATGGTCAAGTGGGGAGTCATCTCTCCCGAAGATGTTGATCTTTTCAAGATCTGCGACACGCCCGAAGTGGCCTTCGAGTATCTGCGGCGCGAGATCAATCACAACGACCCCTCGGAACCTGAACCGCCCGTGGCCGAGTAGAACGAGGGACTACCGAGAGATCGTGAACTAACCGCAAGATGGCAAGATGACGTTGACGAAACAACTACTGCTGATGGTCGCAATATCGGTTTTGCTGGGTTTGGGGGCGCGCTTTATTCAGAAGAGTCCGGTACCGTTCTGGGGATTTCCCAAGCCGGTGGAACTCATTCAGCCGACGGCGGCGATTGCCAAGCCGGACGCCGTATCGCCGGACAGCGCGTTCGTGTCGGCCGACAAGCCCTACGAGGTGGATTTTGCCACGACCATGGGCTTGTTCATGAAGCAGAAGAAAGCCGCCGTGCATTTTCTGGACGCGCGAGCACCCGAGCTCTACGCCGCGGGGCACGTTCCGGGGGCGATTAATCTTCCCTATGAGAAGATCGAGAAATTCAAGGCGGTGCTCGACTCGCTGCCCAAGGATGAACTCTTTGTTACCTACTGCGAGGGCGGGGACTGTCACGACTCCCATGATCTGGCCGAGCTCATGATTGCGCGCGGCTGGAAGCGGATGGCGGTCTTTGTCGGCGGCTGGGAGGTCTGGATGGAGGAGACCGATTTCGTGGAGAAAACCGAGTAGATTCGGCTTGTAGTCTTATTTCACAAGGTGTTGCGGGTGCGAGCTGTCTCGCACCCGCTTTTTCATACCCGAAAGTGCGATTAATCCCCCCTTTCCCTATGCCATTTCACAACCGTAACTTACTGAAAATTTCGTCACTTTGGCTTGACTTTGTGAAACAAATTCGGTAGATTCCGACTGATGAATTCTCCTCTTGCGAAATGGCTTGGGACGCTCCTCGAATGGCTCTTCCGCATCGCTCTGGCGGCGGTTTTTCTGATGGCGGCGGTGCCCAAACTTCTCGATCCTGCGACCTTTGCCAAGGACATCGTGAACTATCGGGTAACGCTTCCTCTGATCGGACAAGGCTACGTGTTTCTGGCCGCGATGTTCATGCCCGCCTTCGAGCTGGTAGGAGCGCTGGCCCTGCTCGCTCCGCGCTGGAAACGGGCGGGAAGCATGATCATCGGCGGGCTGCTGATCGTGTTCACGATACTCATCGCTCAGGCGGTGATTCGCGGACTGAACATTGACTGCGGCTGTTTCGGACGGGTAGGAGTCTCGCTGGCCCTCGCACAGAAGGTGGGATTGTTCAAGATCATCGAGAATATCGGCTGGATCGCCATGGCCGCCTTCGTCTTTTTCCGCTCCGCTCCGCCGCGCGCGCAACGAGAGCACGCGCTCCGGGAAGGAGACTGAAGAAACGATGAACGATGAGGGTGCTGCCTCGTCATCCTGAGCGACGCCAATTCTCCTTCTTGTCATTCTGAACGAAGCGCACCTCCCTGCATTGTCATTCTGAACGAAGCGCACCTCCTGACATTGTCATTCTGAACAAAGCGCACTTCCCTACATTGTCATTCTGAACAAAGCGCACTTTCCCACATTGTCATTCTGAACAAAGCGAAGCGTAGTGAAGAATCTCTCTTCCGCAGTTTCCGAGAGATTCATCCCCGCGCGTTGCGCGGTTCAGAAAACAAGACAGAAAAGGGGTAGTCCCGATTCTTCGGGATCAACAAAGGGAGGGATGTGCCATGACGAAATTTTCATGGTGGCTCGGGGCCGGTGCATTGCTTTTAGCATCGGCGGCACATGGAATCACGGTGGATGGCTACGTTCGTATTTGGGGATTTCATGACGTAAGGGCTTGGATTCACTTCCATGCCCAGTCTCCATCAGCGCGAAGCGATTCCACGAGATCAGACGGTTGGGCGGGGTACTTTTCGATTGAATTGCAGCCCGGTGTGTACGATGTCGTCTATTCTTTTGCGAACTTCGCGCCGTACCGCCTGCCGGATCAGGTGCTGCTCTTTGACACAACCCTCCCCCCGGTGGAGCTGTATCAGGCGCTTTCGGGACCGCTGAGTGGAGATTTCGGCTACGATTGGGTTCAGATCGTAGATTCGATCTCCGTGGAAGCGGGACAGACGCTCACGATCTACCCGGGGGCACGGCTGCTTTTCGAACCGCGTGCAAAGTTTGTGGTTCGTGGCCGCTAGAATGCCGTGGGCGAGCTGGGGGATTCCATCGTCTTCACCAAACGCTATGCACATGCCGACAGCGGTTGGGACGGCATCCGCTTGTTGAACGTGGATGACGCCAGCCGGATGGAGTACTGCGTGGCGGAGGGGGCGCGGAAATCCTATTCCAGTTACTTTCCCTACTCGCGCGGCGGCGGAGTCTATATTTCGGGGTGCAGTCCCGCGTTTGCCCGTTGTTCGATTCGCAACAACCGTACTCAGTTAGGGGAGTATGTAGAAGGTGGAGGGCTTGCAGTCATTGGCGGAAGCCCGAACCTGATCCAATGCGAAATAACCGGAAATTCCTCAGGGACGAATTGGGCAGGTAGCGTTTACTGTGGCAACGGGAGTGCCGCGCGATTTGAGCAGTGCTTGATAAGCCAGAATAGTTGCGGCGGCGTACGCGTGGAAGGTAGCGGGAGACCCGTGTTTGTCCAATGTCAGATTCTTGACAATAGCGGGGAACTCGCAGGCATTTACCTCAGTGAAGACTCGGGTGCCGTGTTCCAAGACTGCATCATCGCTGGCAACAGTGGCTACCATTATGGTGGTGTGGCCGCACACAGTAGCTCAGCCAGACTGGAACGATGTCTGATATCGCGAAACGTGGGGAGGATTCCGGGATTTTATTGTACCGGTGGCTCCCCCCGCTTGATACAATGCACGGTGGTTGGCAACCGTTCCACGCAATTTGCTTATGGAACAATTCTTCTGTCGCAGACACTGGCCGAGATCAACTCCTGCATCATCGAGCGAGACGAGAACGGAGCTGCGATCGTTTTCTCGCATAGTTCAACCGCGCAGGTAATCTATTCCGATTTTTGCGGCTTGCCGGGCTCGATGTTTGGATCTGAAGCAGGCGGTCCGCCCGGAATCGGCATCGTCGCCCTTACCAACGCTAACGGCGATTCCTGTGACGCGTACTACAACATCTTCCTCGATCCGCAGTTCGTGGATACGGCAGCGGGGGATTATCATCTGACGGCCGGCTCGCCGTGCATTGATGCCGGTGATCCCGCGCTCGATCCCGATCCCGACGGTACGGTGGCGGACATGGGAGCGTTTTATTACCACCAGCTCGCGGCGGGGGAAGAGCGCACTGCCGTGCGGCAC
>JAHJDG010000145.1 GCA_018812265.1 bacterium
AACAACAGACGGGAATTTGTATCCCCGTGGGGTCTCTCCAGAGGCCCCCGTCCGGTCAGCAAGGTGGTGGAGGGGTGACTCTGGAGAGTCACCACCGGGAGAAATCACGCATTCCCCTCTGATGTTTTTGGGATGCGCTCCAGTATCTTGTTTCCTCCAATTCCTGCATTGCCCCCTCGATCTTACAAACGAAATCTGCCCGCGACTTCGCGTGACAGGCCTCGGCGTAATGTGCGCCTACGGACGTGCCGGAACGCAACATCTGTCCCGCAATGACTTTTGCAGCGCCGGTCTTCGGCAGACTACCATACATACGAATGATGCGCAATGCAAACTGCCTTGTCCTCGGCCTCAAATCATCCCGCTTCAAATTCATGGTATTCCCTCGGTATTCTCTTAAGTTTTAAGTTTGTAGTTTGTAGTTTTCTTCACCTCTTTCTCGGCAGTTTGCGCTTCCGCGACGAGCGAAAGCTCGTCGGAATCGTGCGCACGTTCACGCTCGCCTTCTGCAGGCCGGTCTTCTTCTCGGGAGCCGTCACTTCATAATCGAAATCTCGCAGCGCGACCCGCGGCAGCACCTGCCCGAGATGCGCCTCGATCTGCCGCATCGTGTAGTCTTCCTCGGGCGAAACCAGCGTGAACGCGTCGCCCACCGCTTCCGCCCGCGCCGTCCTTCCAATGCGGTGCACGTAATCTTCGGGCGTGGCCGGCACGTCGAAGTTGATGACGTGCGTGATTCCTTCGATGTCCAGACCGCGCGCGGCGATGTCGGTGGCGATCAGCACGTCGAATTTCCCGCGTTTGAATCCGTCCAGCGCCGCGATGCGTTGCGCCTGCGTGCGGTCGCCGTGAAGGACTCCGATTCGCAATCCGCTGCGCGCCAGCACCCGGCTCAGCCGGTCAGCCCGCCGCTTCGTGCGCGTGAACACTAAGACCGAGCGCGCGCCGATCTCCCGCAGAATCGCCGGCAGCAGCGTCGGTTTCAAATGCGACGGTACCGGATACACCGCGTGCGTGATTCCCACCGCCGGAGCCGAACGCACTCCCACCTGCACGTGCTCGGGATTCGAGAGCATCGTTCCGGCCAGCGTCGCGATCTCCGGCGGAATCGTCGCCGAAAACAGCAGCGTCTGCCGCTTCCGGGGCAGCAGCGCAATGATCCGACGGATGTCGGGTAAAAATCCCATGTCCAGCATCCGGTCGCCCTCGTCGAGCACGAACACTTCCACATCGTGGAACGTGACGTTTTTCTGACCGACGTGATCGAGCAGTCGGCCCGGCGTCGCCACCAGAATATCCACGCCCTCGCGCAGCGCCTTCGTCTGCGGTTTGATGTTCACTCCGCCGATCACCGCCGCGATCCTCAGTTTGGTGTGCCGCGCGTAGTTCTTGAGGCTCTCTTCGATCTGCGCCGCCAGTTCGCGCGTCGGACTGAGAATCAGCGTGCGCAGCGCGTGGCCGCGTTTGTGCTCGCCGAGTAGCCGGTGGAGGATCGGCAGTCCGAAGGCGGCCGTCTTGCCCGTCCCCGTCTGTGCCGATCCCATCATGTCGCGTCCCGCCATCACCAGCGGAATCGCCAGGTCCTGAATCGGCGTCGGCCGCTCATACCCCTCTTCCGCCACCGCCCGCAAGAGCCGCTCGTCGAGTCCGAAATTCTGGAATCCCGGCGCGGTGATGGTCGTTGTAGTCGTTTCAGCCTTGGTTGGCATAGTGTATCTTTCTTTCTTTGAGTAGAAGTTAGCGCCGCCTAAAAAGGCTTGCGTGTTGAATCATCTTTGCCATTAGGCAACACGCTCCCGCGTGTTGCATCCTTGAGACACCGCGACACTCGGAACCAACACGCAGGAGCGTGTTGGCTAGTTCCCTTTCTAAGAAAACCGCGCGGTGTCGGCTGTTTGCAGCCGACCCGATTTGGCGCGGCATGCCGTGCCCCTACTGCCAGACTATTCAGTTCTGTTTGAAGCCTCGCGTTTGCTTTTCATCTCCGACAAGAACGTAACAATCGCCGCGCACACGGTCAGAACAAGTTCCGCTTCTTCACGCGTCACATCCGGTAATTCGGCTTTTCCATGTCCCACTCCGGCTTCATCACCCCGATAAGCATGAATCTTTTCTAATCCGAGAGATAAAGCAGGATGGAGACCAAGCTCCTGCAACACTTCTTTGAATGTTCCCTTTTTTTTCCCCGATACAATCAATGCTGCACTTTCAACAGCTTTAACAGCCTCCAATGCGCAGTTTGGCAAGTCCGCTTCGGGGCGTTTATTGAACAAATCCCAAGCCTTCTTGAGATGCTCACGGGCGGTTGCCAACGATTCTACTGTCTCGGAAAGTGCTTTCTCAATTACGGTGATATTCTCCACCCGTTTGACAAGCCTCCCATTGTTATCGAAATGCCAATTGATGTGCCCTACATCAAACAGGTAATCCATATTCTCTTGGAATCTCAGAGCAGAAATAGGCAAGCCATTCAAAATACAATATTCAAACACCAGCTCGAGTGCAGTAAGAACTTGATGCCAAGCACGAGACCTCAGTAACTTGATGAACTGATATGTACTCAAGGGATATGGCTTTTCCCATCCCAGCCTCAGTGAGACATAATGGAAGCATCCTTCGAAGGACTCCGAAGTGAACGTAAAAGCCTCATCCAGTACATTTCGCACGCCATCCACGAAATTCTCCGGAAGCTGATCCTCCCACAGCGTTACGGGCTTATCAAATCCACGCCGTCGAGAAAATAGATCCTTCGGTTCCATTTTCAGTTTCCGTTCCTCATAGAATATTGCTCCCCGAGACATCTTCCACTTCGTTCAAGGATAACAAAGAAAGGATACTCCTGCTTCATCCTTCATCCCTCATCCTTCATCCTTTCTTTCAGTCCGCTTTCCACGCCCGATAGAGATGCGGCAGGAGTTGATCGAAGGCGTGCTTGAACGTGATCACACCGCGCAAGACGCCCGACTCGTCCACTACCGGCAGCGCGAGAAAGCTATAGCGCAAAAACGTATCGGCGATCTCCGTCACCGGCGAATCCAACTGCAGCGCCACCAGCCGCGACTGTACGATATTCCCCACCTGCAACAGCGGATCCTCCTGAATCAAATGCCGCAGACTGAGCGCGCCCAGCAGTTTCCCGTCGTCGTCGTGCACGTACACGTAGTAGAACGCTTCGATCTCTTCCGACTCTTCGCGCACGCGATCCAGCGCCTCCCCCACCGGAGTGATCTCGCCGACCTCGATGAAGTCGGTGGTCATCAGCGCGGCCGCCATGTCCTCGTCCTCATAGGTCATCAGCTCGGCGATGTCGGCCTTCTCTTCCTCGTCCTCGAACTCCTTCATGATCGCTTCCGAGTGCTCGTCTTCGAGGCTCGCCAGGAGGTCCGCCGCCACCGCCGGTTCCATCTCCTCGAGAATGTCGGCCGCTTTTCCCCTATCCATCGCCTCGATCACCGACTTCTGCACGTCTTCATCGGTCTCTTCGAGCACGTCCGCCGCCACGTCGGCATCGAGGGCGGAGATGAACGCCTGCCGTTGCCGGTGCGTGAGGTCTTCGAGAACGTCCGCCAGCTCGCCGGGATGCAGTTCGTTGAGTCGCTGCGCCGCCACCGTCAGCCGGATCGGCTCGGCCAGCGCGGCATGAGACGAAACCGGTTGCACGAATTTCCACGAGATCAGATCATCGGCGAGCGGCGTCCCCAGCGTCCGCACCACCGGCTGAATCGCCCGCTCCCATCCGAGTCGCCTGAGGAGTCCCGTGAATCCCACGTCCACGTGCACCACCCACTGCCGGTCGCCGACCAGGAGATGAATGTCGTTGACGCGCACCACCTTCGCGCCGTCCACGTCCACGATTTGCTTGTCCCACAAGAGTTCGCGCAAACTGAAATCTTCCGGCCCGAGTTCCAGAGGCTGCAATCGCTGCTCGTCGAGCATCAGTCGTCCGCGGCTCAGAAGCTCCACGTACTCATCACCATGCGCCGCATAAAAAACCAGCGTATTCCGATGCCGCAGCACCAGTCCCTTCAGTTGCGGATAGAGTTCTCCCAGCGTCGCCACCATGTCCCACACGTAGCCCATGTACGTGCCGAGCTTCTGGCTGCGAGCCGGCCGTCCCACGAACTGGGACATATAGCAGAGGACTTCATTCAGCTTTGCGCACATGGCACTTCACCTTCTATCGCGTCACCAATCGCTACTAGCCAACACCCTCCTGGGTGTTGGTCACATTCGGCCGGAACAAATTGTCACCTTCCTCACCTTTCGTGCTATAACATAGAGATTTCCAGTCATTTAATCAACCTCCCGCTTGATTATACCGGCAGGTTTTCTTATCATTTGTGCACCTTCTCACAAATCATCCCCCTGCCTGCGGGGGGATCAAGGGGGGACTCTCCGTAGCGCCGCATGGATATGCGCGCGTCCCCTCCCCCCTTAGCATAAGGGGGGAATCGAAGGGGGGTCTTTCTGTGTACGTCGAAACATCATCATAACAACGGAACCTGAACCCATGGCCAAGATTTCTCCCTTCCGCGGACTCCGCTATGATCCCGCCGTCGCTGGTGATTTAAACAAGCTCGTCACCCAGCCCTACGACAAGATTGACCGCAAGCTGCAAGCCGAGTACTACGCCCGCCACCCGCACAATATCGTGCGGATCATCCTGAATGAGGAAGCCGTCGCCGACGAGACCAGCCCCTATCCCACGGCGGCCAAGACTCTCCGCGAGTGGATCGGCAAGGGTGTTCTCCGGGAGGACAAAGAACCCGCCATCTACGTTTACTATCAGATTTTCCAGTATCAGGGTCAAACCTTCACCCGCAAGGGCTTCATCGCGTCGGTCGAACTCGAAGCGCAGAAGGTTCGCGCCCACGAGCACACGCTGGCCGGACCGAAGGCTGACCGTCTGCGGCTGCTCTGCGCGCTGGAGACCAACGACGAAAACATCTTCTTGCTGTTCTCCGATCCCGCGAACGAGGCGGTGAAGGTGATGGACAGCGCCATTGCCGGTCAGCCGCCGCTGATCGAGTGCCGGGATGACTACGGCGAAACGCACAAAGTCTGGGCGATCCGCGATCCGAAGGCCGTCGCCGCTCTGCAAAAGCTCGTGGCCGCCCGCGAGCTGTTCATCGCCGACGGCCATCACCGCTTCGAGACCGCCGTCAATTACCTGAACGAGTGCCTGGCCACGGGCTGGAAACCGGTCAGCGATCAGGGCTTCAACCACCGCATGATGGCTCTCTTCCCGATGGAGGACAAGGGTCTCGTAATCTTCCCGACTCACCGTCTGGTCAAGAACGTCGAGAATTTCTCCGGCCCGAAGCTCCTCGATTCCCTCGCTAAGAGCTTTGATATTACAGCATTTGACAATGTAAATGCATTGTTCTCGCGGATGGACAAGGTCGGCCCGTGGGAGTTCGGGCTGGCCGCGCTCGGTACTCCGAAGCCCTTCTATCTCCTGAAACTCAAGGACATCAAAGTGATGGACGGAGTCGCAGCGGATGTGTCCGAGGCCTCCCGGCGGCTCGACGTGACCGTCCTCCATCGGCTGATCCTCGAGCGGGAACTCGGGATTGACAAGGCCAAGCTCGAGGCCTTCACCCATGTCGAGTACGTTCGCCATCGCGAGGAAGCCGTCGGGAAGCTCGGCCAGGGCGGCATTCAGGCGGCGTTCCTCTTGAATCCCACCGATGTGATGGGCGTGAAAGCCGTAGCCGAGCTGGGCGAACGCATGCCGCAGAAGTCCACCGACTTCTATCCCAAGCTCCTCGCCGGCCTGGTCATGATGCCCCTCAAAATCCAAAAATAGCGGCCTTCGCATTTTTCGTAGGGGCGGCCCTGCGTGGCCGCCCGCCGTAGGGATACGACCTGTCGTGTTAATCCCCCCCCAATCTATGATTTGGGGGGGTAGGGGGGGTGACTTCTTGACCTGCCCATTGTCGGGACAAATGCCATCGCCGGTTGATAGCGATACCGCTTGCTGTGCCCCGTTGATGCAAACGGCAGCTGGCGCGGTGTCGGTTGCTTGCAACCGACCCTTGAAGCGCCGCCCGTAGTTTCTCACGGCAGTGTGTCTCTTCCTAACTTCTGTATCGCATTTCCCTCTTTCCTAACCTCAACCAACGACACTCGCCATGGCCGAGCACGTTTGCCCATATTGGGTTGGATATCTCTTGATCTCACCGCTGCGCCGCTGGCTGGAAAATCCTTATGCACTGCTTGCCCCCTTCGTCACCGAAGGCATGACGGTTGTCGAGCCGGGACCGGGCATGGGATTTTACACTCTGGATCTCGCGCGACTCGTCGGCCCGCAGGGTCGCGTGATTGCGATTGACGTTCAACCAAAAATGCTGAAGGCCGTTCAGCGGCGCGCGCGCAAAGCCGGATTGGACGGTCGTATCGAATTGCGCCAGCCGAGCGGTGAGCACATGGGCTTGGATCATCTCCAAGGACAGGCGGATTTTGTTCTCGCGGCTTTTGTTGTTCACGAGCTTCCTAACATGGCCCTCTTCTTTCAGGAAATGCATCGTGTGCTGAAGTCCGGTGGTTCTTGCCTGGTTGCCGAGCCGAAGAAACATGTGAAAATTGCCGACTGGGAAGAGACTCTGCGGTTGGCAACCGAGGCCGGATTCCAAATCAGTCGTGATGCAAACATCCGTCGCGCCCACTCCATTGTCCTTATCAAACCATAGACATTCTCTTTCTTGTTGTTTCACACGGCGGTATTATATTATGTAGGGATTGATTGCATCGCCCGTTCGTAGCGACACAGCTTGCTGTGTGCCACCCTCATTGTTCCACACGGCTGTGTGTTTCTTCGCTTTTAACTTCTTGGCATCTTGGCTTCTTCGACCCGTAGGGGCCGATTTATCGTGCCCGCACCTCTCGCCGAGCCGGGTTAAGCGCTGCCTGCCCTATTGCACTCGACACAGAATCCGCGCGCAACCCGGCCGGAACCGCTTGCTTTTCCCTCCACCAATACATATCTTGTGCTTCATGAGATCACTCTGCACAAAGAATGTTATCATGTCACGCGGGAGATTGCGCTTTCAGCCCCGTCGGTCCCGCCAATACATACAAACCTTTGTCTGCCCGAGCTGGACCCGGGCTGTTCTCCTTGGTGGAGCGCTGTACCCGAGTTTGCTCTCGTAAATAGAAATAGGCACCATGCCGACGACTGGAGATCACGATGGGAAACAGAACAGCCTTTGTGCTCATGGTTTGCTTGGTCGCTTCGTTGGTGGTTGCGGGTGGATGTAATGAACCCGGGGGCAAGGGTTTGACAAAAAGTCTCTTAAGTAGTCACGAGAAATCCGCGCGGGACTATTTTGAGCAACAATGGGAGAAACGGTTTCTGCGGTGCGGAGATACGTATTACGGTCGTACGGCGATAGTTGGTTTCGGCGAAGACGTTCCTCTTGCTTATGCATTCAAGACGTCGCCGGGTGAATGGAGACAGCACCGATCTCGCTGACCTCTGCTGATAACGCGAATCACATTGCTTGGATTTGTGATGTCACAGTGATTGCGTCTGCCTCAGCAAGCATGTTCTTGTCGAACATGGTATGGCAACCTTGGGAAAACGGCACAGGTGCTCTCTCGCCGTACCCGGTCATCTTTCGGGTTGTGCAATTTAACGATGGTTCAGTTGGTTGGCTTTCTGATGTGCCGGGGGTCCAATCCAAATTTGAACATATGGAACCAATCGCACGTTGCGAGGATATTCCGCCACATTAGAGTTCTGTGCGGGGTAGAGCTCGCTGCGAATCTGATGCGAAAAAAAGCAACAGTGCGTGAAACACAGCAAGCTCGCCCGCCGTAATCTTGTCTCTTTAGCTGCTTCTGAGTTGCACTGCAAATCCTAATCAGGTTCCGGCCGGGTTGCGCGCGGATTCCGTATCGAGTGCAAAAGGACATACAGCGCTGAACCCGGCTCGGCGAGCACTTTTTCGACTGTCATCCTGAGCGCAGTGAAGGATCTCCGCCCCCGCGCGCGCTCCGATTGTCCGGTCTAAGCAGGTGGGCGGAGATTCTTCGGGCCTCTCTGTAACTGCGAAGGTGATACATAACGAAGGGCGGCCCTCAGAATGACCGGCGGGTGAGATTCCGGCAGGGTTTGGAAATCCTGCTCGGCGAGAAGAGCGCATAGCCATGCGGCGCTACGAAAGACTAACACACTGAGACACAGCAAGCTGTGTCGCTACCAACGGGCGATTCAATCAGTCCCTTTAGTCGGATCGCACGGCCATGCACGGCTACTGCTTCTTCTTTCTGATTTCTCATTTCCAATTTCTGATTTTCGATTTCGTCTTTCCCCTTCATCTATATAGAGGGAATGTGAAAATGGCAGAAAAGAAAGAAGGCTGCGTTCAGCCGGCCAAGGGGCCGATCGGCCTGGCCGAATCGGCTCCCGCCGCCCCTGAAACAGCCGTAGCAAAGGAGGTGCGCATGACCGCACGCGTAGGCGGGTCCGCTCCCGATTTCGAGGCCACCGCGCTGGTGGGCGGAACATTCGGAACGGTCAAACTCTCCGATTACAAAGGAAAGTGGGTTGTCGTCTGTTTCTATCCCGGTGACTTCACCTTCGTTTGACCGACCGAATTGACGGCGGTCGCCGTCAAGTATCCCGAACTGAAGAAACTCGGCGTGGAAATTCTCGCGATGAGCACGGACAGCCGCTTCGTGCACAAAATCTGGCAGAACGAGGAACTCAAGAAAATGGTGGACGGCGGCGTGCCGTTCCCGATTCTCTCCGATGCGGGCGGAAAGATCGGCGCGGTGTACGGCGTCTACGATGAAGCCGCGGGTGTGGACATCCGCGGTCGTTTCATCATTGATCCCGACGGCATCATCCGCGCCATGGAAGCGCTGACTCCCGAAGTCGGCCGCAACGTGTCCGAACTCATCCGGCAGGTACAGGCCTTTCAGCACGTGGTCAAGACCGGCGAAGTCACTCCCTCAGGCTGGACACCCGGCAAACCCACTCTCAAACCCGGCTTCGACCTCGCCGGTGAAGTCTGGAAAAAGTGGAAACCGGAAATGGCCTTCAACTAACGGAAAAACAGTAGCGGGAGACCTTTCGGTCTCCCGCCATATTTCCACGCTGGTCAGCGCGAATGCCTCTCCGGAAACCAACAAAACGTGAGAAACCGTTGCATCTGATTGGGAAATATGCCATATTAGGCCCGTCAAGAGCGGGCGAGTTTGCCCGCTCTTTCGTCACAAATTTCTGTTTTCTAAGGACTAAGCTGTCCATTTCGGGACGGCTGGAGATAGCCAAGTGGCCTTTGTCATTACCGATAAATGTCTGGGCGAGCGCTATGCCTCGTGCATGCAGGTCTGCCCGGTCTACTGTATTTACCCCGGCGAACTCGACGGCCGACCGTTTGCCGTGATTGATCCCAAGCTCTGCATTGACTGTGGAGCGTGCGTGCCCGAGTGTCCGATGGAAGCCTTCGTCGAAACTCCCAAAGAGGATCCCGAGTACGCCCAGATCAACGCCCAATACGCACCGCTTTGGAAAGGAAATCCCGCCCCACCCGTTCGCCCCGCGTCCGATCCGCCGCGAAAAGGCAATGTGTACTGAGAAAAAGCGGAAAAGCGAAAAGGCGAAAATCTGAAAATGAGACTCCATGCGGCAGAGGAACAGGACCTCCGAAAGCGGACAAAAGCGTTTGCTCTCCGTATTATCCGTTTGTATGCCGCCTTGCCTAAGCAGTCCGCTGTTCAGATTCTCGGCAGGCAGGTGTTGAGATCGGGGACTTCGGTAGGTGCTCACATAGCAGAAGCCAATTTCGCAAAGTCCAGAGCGGATTTCATCAATAAGCTGGAAGGCGCGCTTCAAGAGCTGGAAGAGACAAGATACTGGCTTGAACTGCTCTTGGAGGGCGAATTCGTCAAGCCTGCCCGCTTGAAGCCATTAACAGAGGAAACCGGCGAACTCATCGCCATTCTAGTCACTATCGTAAGCCGTTCGCGTCGTTCAACGTCGAAGGATTGATCTCTTTCTTGATTTTCTACTTTTCGCTTTTTCGCATTTTCTGATTTTCACATAAGCCACACACCACCATGCTGCATCACAAAACTATCGGAAGCGGACCGCCGGTTCTGCTGCTTCCCGGAATGCTCGGAACCATTGATTCGGAAATGGAACGCTTCATTCAGCCCATCGCCGACATGGGCTACACGGTCATCGGCGCCGACTTTCCCGGCCACGGCCAGTCGGAAATGACCAAATCGCTCACCATGCGCGTGATCGTCGAAGAGCTGGATCGTCTGCTCAGCGGCATCCACGCCGAGCCGGTCATCATTTTCGGCTACAGTCTCGGCGGTTACGCCGGACTCGCGTACACGCTCAAACATCCGGGTCGCGTTGTCGGTCTGTGGATGCACGCGACCAAGTTTTACTGGTCGGGCGAAGAAGCGGAATCTCTCGTTGCCGACCTCGATCTCGAATATCTGACCGAGCATGATCCCGAACGGCTCGAACGCTACAAAGAGCGGCACGGCCAAGAGAAACTCGAAGCCATGCTGCCGTGGCTGAACAAGATGATCTCCGCCATGCCCGATGCGGGCCTGACCGAGACGGAACTCGAAGACCTGGAAACGCCGGTGGTGGTCTCGGTGGGGGATCGCGATGAAATGATTCCGGTCAGCGAGGCCTACGATTTGCAACGATCTCTGCAGCGCGGGCAGCTGTGCGTG
>JAHJDG010000146.1 GCA_018812265.1 bacterium
CGAAGGTTTGGATGCATGTTGGGCGATTCGGGGCGACGGCACCGGCGCCGAACGTTGGGCTGGGCGTGAGTGCGCACAGCCTAAGAAGATCAGCATGGCAACGAAAAGAAGCGCCACCGTACCGGTCCGCATACCGCGCATTCGGTGAGAGCATTCCCCGCCGATTCGTAAGAGAATCCGTTGCATCAGCGTTCCTTTGCCTGTGTCTGACTCCACCATGCGTTGAACACGTTCATCATTTGTTTCGCCTTAGCATCCCCCGGCGGCAGATCATTAAGTTGGGGCACCAGATCATCATTCTTACTCCAGACGGAACCATGTTTGAAAAGAGCGCTCACACTCTTGATTCCCTGATCCACCAACAGGGTGCCCTTGCCGCCCTTGACGAGGAAGATGTTGATCAGCGGAGGAACACCTCGTCGACCAAGAAGATACAGCGTGTATTTGTTCCCTTCGCCGTCCTCGAAACCCAACCAGGTCGTGACGTCGCCGGGCTTCTGATCAAGATTTTCCTGACCGCGAAGCGTATAGGGCAGAGCCTTCTGATGTTTTTCGATCCAGTCAATGATCGCGGCATTGTCGGGTCGGCGGGTGGATCCGCCGGTTTCACGCGGAATGATGATCACGTTGCTGACCTGATCGCCGCTTCCGGTCAACGAGGGAACCGAACCTCCGCCGGGCGCAAGCGCGGAGCCAACGACTGCGCCGCGATCGCGGCCGACACCTCTTTCCCCCGGACTAATGCTCCCCCCGACGTCTCGCCCATTGCCGCCCCCAATATCCTCGACGTTCACCGTACGGACGTTTAATCCCTCCACCGCTCCCGGCGCAATGTCGGTTCGCACGGAAACGTCCCGCAGTTCGGTGGTTCGGCCCTGACGCCGGGGAGAGCGATCCGACAGCAATACGGAGGGCATGTTTTGGCTTGTCTCGGGAAGCGATTGAGTTCGAACGGTGGTTCGGACGGAACGGGTGCGTGCAGCGACGGTGCGGACGGGACGGGGTTTCTCGACCGGTTGCGGCTCGACCTTTTTCTCCTGTTTCGCTTTCTTCTCAACCAGCGACAATTCTTCCGCCCGCTCCAGGAGCCAATCCGAAATGACCGTGTACTCCATTTTCATCAAGGGCAGGATAATTCGGAACAACAGAAGCAGCCCGACCGTTCCACCGACGGAGATCAGACGGATTCTTCGCGCCGTGCGCTGACGTTCAATTCTCGAATTCATGGGGCTTCGGACATTCCCAGGTCTATGGCGGGAACCGGCAATTGCAGGTTCTTGCAGACGTCGTATACGTGGATGTAGCCGTCGAGCCTTGACTTGTCGTCCGGAAAGGCGGCGATCTCTTTGACGACGGCATATTTTGAATGAACGGTTCCCAGTTCGGCGGCAAGGTCGCGTTCGGGAATGCCGGGAACCTCGAACGTGTTGCCATCCATTTCCCACACCAGCCGGTAAACGCTTAGGGGAACGGTGTAAATGTCCTTGTCTCCGCTTCCATCGCGGAGATCGCGAATCACGTCTATGACTTGGCGGTCCGCTTCGATATGAACTTCCAGAAGCGGGAGCGTCTGCGCGGTCTCCGCTTCGCCCCCCGAGGTGGGAAGATCAAGCTGAACCTTGAAACTCCGGTCCGTAATCAGAATGAAGCCGATGAGAATATTGAAACAGACATCAATGAGCCGCAGGATCATGCCGCCGCGAAACATACGCCGGTCCTTTCCGTCTATTCTTCTTCATCGCGCACCACCACCAAAGATGCGTCAATATTCCGCTCCTTGCACAAGCGGTACAGCCTTTTAATGGCAGCCATCGGAGCGTCGCGATCGGCGCGAATGAGCACGCGCACTTCCCGCCCCTCCCATTTCACCGCTTCATCATCGAGATAGATTGCGATTTCACTCGTATCGCTGGGCGAGAATCTGCCGGGCAGATACAGATCGCCAAGGATATCCACGGATACGATCAGACGCTCCTCGACTTTCAGGGGAATGGGAGGGATCTCGCTCGATTGAGGCAGCATGACCTTAGTCTGATCCTCGAGTTTGGAAACGCTGACGAAACCAAACAGGACCAGCAGGACAATGTCAATCAGCCGAATAATCATGAGACCAGCGCTCCGGCGGCCGTCTGATCCTGCTCCACCCTGTGGAGTCCCTTCAGGACGTGACGAAGCTCATCCGCCTTTTCGCGGGTTTTTTCCATTTGTCGGTCGAACACGTGGGAAAGGAAGGTAAGAAACAGGCCGAGTATCAGACTGATGACCAAGCCGACGATGGTGGTTGCCAGAGCAATCGCCATTCCGTGGAGAATGCGTGTCTCCTGGAGTTTTCCGCCGAAAAAAGTCATGTACATACCGACCACCGTACCCAGGAGACCCAGAGCGCCGGCCGCATCGGACAGAAATTGCGTCCACGCTCGATAGGTGTTGAATTGATCCCGCCTCATGCCGGTGGCGTGGGCAATCTCCGCGTGGTAGAGGTCGTCGTTGCCTTCATCCCGCCGTGCCTTCGCAAACATCAAATGCAGCAATTGTCCCATCTCGCTGCGCTGTCCCCACTCGCGCAGGAGTTGGCCGATTTGTCCGACGCTAGTCTCGGCGAACGGCGTGCAGTAGAGAATTCGTGAACGACGATCTTCGACCCATAGCATCCCCAACTTGTAGAGCGAGAGCACGAGGCCGAAAAAGAGCGTGGCCAGCAGTGGATACAGAAAAGCCGAACACTGTCTCAGAACCTGAACCCAGTCGAGAGTCTCCTTGGTAACCTGCGTGCCCATACCCTCCGGCGACTGCGCAAAAACGGAGGTCGCCGCGAGTCCAAGGCTCAGCAGAAGTGGAATCCAAGTTCGTTTCATGTTTGCTCCATGCTATGGTTCTTATCCATGTTGTCTTTGCAGTTTGCAGCGGCGGCGCTCGCCGAAGAAGTCCGTTCTACGGGGCCGGAGGATTTTCAGCGGGCAGCGGCGGTGCCGTTCCGTGAGAACCCACAATAATCACGTAGCGGTCGGCTTCTTTGTCTCCGATCCGGGGCTTCCGGGTAACGTCAATGGCCAGCGAGCGGTGTTCGTACGAAACGCGTAGCTGGCCGCGCTGACTGAAGTCGGTCTCCCCTTGGCCGTTCACGATCCGCAGAAGATAGGTGTAGATGCCCGGGGCGATGACGCTGTCGTTCTGGTCGCGCCAATCCCACGCCAATGAATCGGGCAGTTCATTGCGTCCGTAAAACGAGTTCACGATTTCCTCGCGGGCGTTGCGAATCTCCAGCCACCACTGCGAGCCGCGCAGGGTGCGAAAAACGGCGGCGGGATAGAAGGTGACGTGGTCGGGATAGAGAAGCTCTTGGACTTCTTGGGCGGTGGAAGTCACGCTCTCCAGCTCCGCCAAGCTCATCGGATGCCATTCCGCCTCGTAGAGCGGAACGTGAGCCTTGACCGCGATTCGATCGCCGGTCATCACGTTCACCAGCGCGTTGGCCCGGCGTTCCCCACCCGAGAACGTGAGCAGCTCGGCCCGCGGCGGAACATCGGCCTGTGTCATCAGCAGACCGATCCCCTCGACGGCTCCCCGGTAACCGGGAGTGTACAGACCTTCGAGTCGAAGGGTGGGATCGCGCACATCCAACAAGTCGAGTTCCGTCAGCCGAGTCGGGTTCATGGACGCCCGGAGATTTCCCAAGTCTTCCGGAAATAGAAGGGCGAGATGTCGAGGATGGATTCCCTCTTCAATGGAACGGCGAATGTTCATTCGCATCTTGCTGACCGAGTCGGTACTCGCACGCACGACCGTGAATCCGCGCGGAACGGCCGGAAGAGGACGGATTTCGACTTGTACGGGCGGCAACGCAGGCATAAGCGGATAGCTGGACAAGACGGGCATGCGATCGAGGTCAACGAAGAATCCCAGGCGATGCGTCCCGCTGGAGGCGATTTGCAGCGCTGAGACGGGGTAGGAATACCGGTAGTTGACGAAGATGCTCCCGTAGACGGGCGCCTCCGCCTCAACCGTAGCATTGCTGGCATCGGTAGAAGCGCGAATCGAAGCCCGCTCGATGGGAATCTGGATTCCGGCCTGCGCGGCGGAAGGCAGACGATCGGTTGTCCCCGAGAGATCGTCAATCCGAACCGGTTGCAGCATCGAGAGTCCGTTCACTTTTCTTCCCGCCCACTTGATCCCCGCCTAAAACATCATGGGTTGGTGGAAGGGCGTGGAACCCATCGCCAAGTCGGGGCGGTTCAAGTGCTCGAAGCTGACGCCGATGGTCAGCGACCGGCTGGCTCGAAAGGCCACGCCAAAACCCAGGGAAATTCCCATTTTGGAATCGCCGTTGCGGAACACGGGATCGCGATCATCGAACTGCACGAATTTCGAGCGGTCAAAGGAGCGGCTGAAGACGTCGAAATTCGCGCCGACCGCCAGCGGCGGAAGAACGGCGCGACCATAGGAGAATCGGACGGTGTTTTGTGAATACATTCCGGCGTTCAGGAACTGCACGCCCACGCCCAGTCCGCGAACCATCCACGGAAAGCTATACGACACAAAACCGCTCTTCACATTGAAAAAACCGCCGGCCACGCCCACGTGATACGTGGTCAGCGCGCAGGCGACACGATCTTTCACGAAGGAGTTCAGCGCTGGATTGCTGAATGCGGACTCCAACAAGTCCGGATCGGCCGGATTGCCGCCATAGATGTTTTGCGCCCGCGCTCCGGAAAGAAGAGCGGACAGCGCAAACAGGATCGGGATTACTTTCGTTGCGCGCACCACTCACCTCGCGATATAGACAAGACCTGACGCCACTTTTTTTCCGCCCGCCGAAAACGTGTAGAAATATGCGCCCGGCACGCAATCGGCGGAAGTGCGATCGCGGCCATTCCACGGGATGGCCTTATTCTCTCCGTCCACTCGATCGAGTCTCACCAGATGTCGGCCGTTCAGATCAAACACATTCACCTCGGGAGAGTTGTAGCGTTCATCTCCGAAGTCAAACCAGAGAGTGTCGTTGATGCCGTCGCCGTTGGGAGTGAAAGGCAGCGGATGAACGTGGAAGGGATCGCCGATAACGGTGACATCCATGCAGACGTAGTTGTTCTGCGCGTTTCCATCCTGATTCGGCGGAGGGAAAATCTCCAGACACAGCGAGTGATCGCCCAGAACGCCCGTCTGCCAGGAAGCATCCAGTTCGACCGTATCACCTCCAGCCACAGAAGCGATCATCGTGTCCAGAATGGGAACAGAGCCATCGCGGATCAGTGTGCGAAACTCCGAATCAACTGTAATACCGTTGATTTCCGCGACCAGGGCGGTAATGTCAAATGGCTGGTACTTTCGTACCTGAGCGGGTGCTGAAATGCTAACGGCCTTAAGCTCGGGGCAGCGGACGGAAGCGCAGGCGGTCGCGGAATTGTTGGACGGATTGTAGTCATTCCCGGCAGCATTGAAACCAGTGAGTGCAACCCGGAAACAATTGGTTCCACATACTCCCAGCGAAGGAGAGTCACAGGAATCGCGAACGATTCCGCCGGCCGGAAATCCCTGCGAGAAATCGTCCGTACAGAGAGTATCCCACGTTCCCGAAGGGGGTTCGTGAATCACATACACGCGGAACGGAAACTCCACGGGACAACCGGCCGGATTCGCGATGGCATAGCGGATCCAGACATTCTGATTTCTGTCTACGGTTGATGCGGACAGAGTCAAGGATTCCACTCGCGGATCCGGAAGTGAGTCCAAAACATGAATCAATACGGCACTGCTGTCACGGCTGGCGGCATCTTGTTTTTCCCAAGCCACCAGCCCCAAACCGTAAAGACCGGCTGAACCGTAGTCGGGAATCCAATCTATGAAAAACCGATTTGATATCGTGTCGTAGCGGCCGGCAACCGGTGGGTAGAGATAGCCAGATAGTGGGTGGGTTCTCCCATCGAGCCGATCTCGCTCCTCATCGGTTACATATGCGAGCGGACGATTGCGAAGATCAGCAAGTTCCGGGATTTCGATCATCTCTGAGGCATGGATCACCGGACTGTCATCTATGGCGTTGATGACTACGGGGCATTCCTTCAGAACAAATCGTTCGGGAAATTGTCTATCGCGCAATTCAAAGCGCAATGTACATATCTCGCCTCCCGGCGGAACGCTATCGCTCACAGTATAGGGAAGGTGAAAAGAATCCCGCAACACGGGTTGAAGGTCTGGCAGTGTATCGATGGAAAGTGATGTCCCGGTCGTATGCCCAAGATACATGCACCAAAGGGAGTCCCCGCTCTGATCGTTCGGATCGGCTACGTCAAGATGAAAAGTCCCCGTTTCGCCCTCATTCACCGTCGGAGGGCAAGCCATATCCGGCAGTTGATTGACAAGAACACACGCTGTCACAACGATGGTGTCGCTGTCGGCAATCGCCAGGTTGCGAGGGAAAGTTGTTGAATCCGCCCATTGGAAGAGTGAGTCGCGAGCAATCAACGTATCCGTGAACCATCCGGTAGTGCTGCTCGGCGCATGGAAAACAAGCGAACGAAAGCGGCCGCGGTTGCGAGGAATGATTGTTTCACTGTCGGTATCGGCAACAAAGGGCGGAGTCAGTGATCGAATGCGGACGTCCAGAGGATAGTTGCCGTGATTCCGGTACCAGAACAGGGTATCGAGCGTACTGTCCGGTTCGACGTAGCCGAGCCAGAGCGTGCTATGAGTCGTTACGGGTGGAAGTTCCATCATCCCCAGCCATGACCGCCCGCCTTCCCCCGAGATGACGATGGTACGCGACAGGCTGCCTCCCAAGTCGCCCAAAAACTCCAGTCTCACGCTCGATGGGTACCACACCCAGTCCTGAGGACGGAAACGGAATCTCAGCTCGATGGTCTCTCCAATCTCAATCCGTCGCGGAAGTGTCTCGGGCGTCTGCCCGCCGGGCGCAAACACTCCCAAGAAATCATATACGGGATGCAGGCTCTGCGTGTTCACGTTCACAAGCGTGCGGGGGTAGAGGTCCTGGTTGACGTAGTAGAATCCGCTCGTATCGGTCCGGCCATCAATGGGAACAAGGCCGAAATCCAGAGTGTCCGATGGACCCGGAGGACTGTCCGGATTCATGAAGTAAACGATCCGTTCGTCGCCCTCCCTTAGGTCAATGACCACCAAGTCCAGATCGCCATCGAGATCGAGGTCGCCGGCTTCGGTGAGGAAAGGTCTCGGCAATTCGAAGGGCACAGGGGAAACAGGATTTCGATCCTGATCGTACCAGAACAGGCTGGAATCCGCTTGGAGGATTCCGGCGATTACCCAATCTCTGTCACCCCCGGGGAGTGCGCTGGAACGGTCCAAGTCGGCGCACGTCACACTCAACACCTGCGCATCGTTCGGCCAATTCGGGAACGGATTGGGAGCGGTTACAAAGGTACGATTGCCGCTGTTTTCGAAAAGATAGAGATACGGATTTTCATCCAATGCTCGACGACCACTTCCGAGATTGCCCGCATGCGATCCCGAACTCCATACGGCAAGGTCGAGAAGTTCACCCCTGTCATCAACAAATTGTCTGAAAATATTGCCGATCACAAAGCCATCCGGTCCGGCCGGCAAAGCGGTTCCGCCCAGAACGGTCACTCGATCATATTGAAGAGGATCGAGAGTATCACCGAAGAGAATATCAATGGATTGCGCCGCGATGCAGCTCACGACAATATCGAGGCTGTGGTTGAGATCGAGGTCGGCCACATCCAGCGCGGACGGGCCGTTGCTCACCCACACGCCGCGGCGTTGACCAAACTGGATATCCTGCTGACTGGTGGTGGTGTTGAGCAAAATGATCAGACTATCCGTTTGAGGATAGCTCCCGATTACCAGGAGATCGAGCTTTCCATCTCCGCTCACGTCGGCCAGTCGAAAGTCGGCCGGATGGGTAACGGGAAGCGGGAAAGATTCCTCAACGCCGAACTGAATATTTTGGGGTGCCGACTCGTTTCTGTACAGGTTAAGCGTACTGGTGGCATGGGTTAGCGTAACGATGTCCATGCGACCATCGCTATTGAGATCACCACACCTGATCACCCGCCGTTCATCGCCCGCCGTTTCGGGAAATGACCACGAAAGCATTGTGGGATGAAAAAGAACTCCCCCGCCGTCGAACAAGCGACTTCGCGCGACTCCCACCCGGTCTCTGAAAAGCGCGGCGATATCCAGCGCACCGTCATTGTCAAAGTCGGCCAGTGCCATTGCGCAGGGAACACTCCCATAACGCAAGTCCTGGCTGAAAATCCAACCGTCAGGCGCGGGAAAAAGTCCGAGCGGCGCTCGCACCCAGAAGCTGAACGCGTAGGGCGGGAGCAGCGATGAGTGAATCGTCACGGTCACCCGGTCCCCCACAAAAAACGGTAGAAACGGGCGCACGCGAACCACGCGATCCTGAACGTCAAGCCATCCGATCCCGTAGGCCGCCTGCCGCCCGTGAATGAAGATGTCGTTTGCGGTAATCCCCGCCGCCGGACCATCAAAGACGATCCACAGGGTATCGGAAGGCAAGAAAAGCTCCGTATTCGGTAATGGATTCGTCCCCTCGATTCCGAGCCCATAGGCCATTCCGCTGAAGGTCAGCAGAAACAGAAATGGAATACACCAACGCATTCTTTCACCTTGTTGGCTCTTGATTCTTGTCGAGGCCGCCATCTTTCGATTCGTCGGTTTTCGATTTTACGCTGTCAGTGACCATGCTACTCGCGGCTTCGGTAAAAGCCGCTCGAGCCGCAATGTCATCTCCAAGCTTCCCGTAGCATGCTCCCAATGCCCGCAGGATCTCGGGATCCGACGGACGCAGCCGCGACGCCTGCTGGTATCGTTGAAGGGCGGATTCGTAATCGCCCGCTTGATAACAACACTCGGCGACGATGATGAGCAGGGAATCGTTTTTCGACTCGCCCGCTTCCAAAGTCCGTTGCAGATGCTCGCGGGCGGGCTGCCAGTCCTGCATGTTGTACAGCAGCAGCCCGATATTTCGCTCCAGAAGTGAATGACGAATGTTGCCTGAGCGCGCGTCCCGGTAGGCGTTCAGCGTCTCGGTTCCTTTGCCGGACTCGGCGAGCGCCTGAGCGCGCAGAGCGAGTGCGTTTGAATGACCCGGTGATTTGGACAATATCGTCTCGCAGGTCGCCACGCAACGATCGTGTTTCCCCATGTGATAATAGGCCGTGGCCAGTCGCTCCAAGAGCGCCACGTCTTCTTTCCACTTGTCGGAAAGACTCTCGAGGTACGTTTGCGCCTGTGGATAATCTTTGAGACGCAGCGCGGCCGCCGCCGCCAGGGATTTGATGCGCTCGCGCGTCTCGACGATATCACGCTTCATTTTTTCATCAATCGCTTCGCTGAAAACGAGCGCCTGACTGAACTCGCGGATGGCGTCCAGATCGCTCTTGTTCTGGAAGGCTTTCACGGCTCCGCGGAGTTGCTCGATGAAGGCCTGTTGAAGATAATACGAGAGCCACGGCCTGAATTCTTGCGACATCGCCAGGGAATGAGTGGCCGCGTCGGCCAGCGCCGGATAGTCCTTTTCGTAGAAGCTACAGGTGGCGAGCAAGGCCCAGCCTTGGGCGTCGCGCGGGCCCACCGACGCCAATTCCCGGCGGGCCAAGTCGTATTGTTCCTGCCGGATGTACCGTTTGGCCAGCGAATATCTCGCACTTCCGCACCCGTCGCAGAGCAAGGCGACGACGAGTCCGACGAATAGGATGCACGCCCGGCCGGCCGGACCGGTGCTTCGTCCGGCGTGAAGAAACACACGCTTCATTATCCGCGTTCCTCAGCCGTTGTTCGGCGCTGAATCACTTGATGAGACATGCAAGGAAAAGGCAGGGAGCTCCATTCATCGCACCAATTGAGGTTGAACCGTAAGAGTTTTGTTTTCCTCGATGGTCAGCACGGTGCGATAGTATCCCGCGCCCTTTTTCTTCACTGTGAGAGTGTACGTGCCGGTTGGCACTTCATGGATGTAGAACGGGCTATTCTCGGGTGGATAGGTTTTCTCGATTGAAACCTCGCCCTTGAGGTAGATCTGCGTCCCGAAACCGTCTTCCAGAGTGATGACCAGCGACCCCGTCTTGCGAGTCAAATCTACCAGCGTGTCAACGAATGCACTTGCTTGAACAAAGATGGTGTCGCTTTTCTCAATGTAGTCTTTCAGAGAGTAATGTATGATGTACTGTCCCGAAAGGACCTTCAGCTTAGACGTGGGGGTTACGAGTCGCCGGCCGATCAACTCGGGGCTGGGGCCGTCCAGGGTCACGGAAGCGCGATGGGGCCAACTGTCAACCCTCAGGTATCCGTAGTATTGGTCCAGCAAGATGTTTGTGACGAACGGTTGGTGAAGATTTGCGGACAGTTCGATAGTCTTGTCACTGTACCTCATTTTACGGAGGCGGACAGAGTGCTGACCGGTCGCGAGCGAATCTTCAATCGGGGTGTTACTCCAATAGGAACCATCCACGAAGACTTCGGCATCCGTGGGAACCGACTCAATTTTCACCTGCCCCATGTGACGGGCAAGACGGCATGTCAGGGCAATCGTCGTGTCCGGAACCATGGTGATGGCTTTCATCAGAGTGTGGTGATCGGGCAACTCCAACCGCAGGCGATGCTGGCCGGGATTCAATTCCATACCGTCAATCGGCGTGGGTCCTTTTTCAACGCCATTCAGAAAGACCATAGCACCCTCCGGCACCGAAGTAACGCGGAGATTGCCGAAACGCGGAATCAACGGATAGGCAGGAAGATCCAACAACCGAGAATCATCGGGCAAACTTCCGGAAGTGGATTCCACATCGAAGCCGAAGGTCATGGGAATATGACGATCCAAGATGAGCGAGACCTGATAGTGCCCTGGGGCTACACCGCTCAGCTCAACGGGAGAAATCCCCACCACGGCATCGTTCATGATTACTTCCGCCCCGGGCGGATCAGAGGCGATCTTCACTATGGCAAGCGCTTCCGGTCGCTCCGCCTTCGACTTCGGAGCGGACCACTCCACGGTTTGTTCGATGCGCCGGCTGGTTTCGCTAAGAGTGATCCAACTTTCCCAACCGCCCCACGATCCCGCGAGCCGGACATGATGAGTACCCAAAGGCGGCTCAAGAAGCGCGTGTCCGGCCGGACAATTCAGGTAGAGCGGGCGACCGTCAATTGCTCCGGTAACGCCCGAGACTCCCTCGGGCAACGACATTCGCAGAAGAATCTGCGGAGGATCCGCGTCGGTTTGCGGGGCAATTCCTTCACTGATTCGGAATTGCTGCACCTGCAACTCCCCGCGTCCCGCCACCGTAATGGGGAACCGAAGCGCTTCAAAACCGTCCGCCACCAGGGTCACCACGTGACGCCCCGTTCCCAGCTCCCAGATGAACACCCCCGGCGTGGAGAAGTCCGAACCCAGCACCGGTCCGGTTGACTGACGCAGAGTAATCCTGGGGATGCTTGATTCGACGACCAAGAGTCCATAGGATGTGCTGGCCACCACGTAGGACTTCATCTCATGGGACGGCAATGGAGAAATCACCAGCGTTCCCAGCCGTTCGATTTCAGAAGCTCGAAGACCCGGAAGAGCCAGCAGAACTTGAAGAAGAAGAGTGACGACGACTCGTTTCAACGATACAGAGGAGGAAATGGCGGATTGAAGAGTGTATCCACTACCGATTGCCAGGCGGTTCCGTACAGGGTACGAAGATTGTCGGTTCGAACAAACGGATAGAGGTGCGCCGCATAGGCCGTCAGCTGAATGGCATTCCCGGACTCCCGATACTCTTCGTGAAGAACGAAAAGATGATGCCGGCTGAGGCCCGTGGCTACAATGATGACGTAGAATTGCATCGCGAAATGCGATGCTTCTTCGTGAAACGAAACCAATCCCGAATACACGAAGTTTCCTCGCGCCAGCCACCGAAGCGCTCCATAAAATCCTGCGGTGGTCGGAAACAGCAATGAGTCCGCGTCCCGTCCGTAGATCACGAGGGTAACGGGGACCGCCTCGCGGCACTCGCGCGGAGCAAAAGCGGAAGGCAGACCCAGCGACCGGTACAGATGAAAACGATTCGTCAACGTTTGAACGGCCGAATGCGACAAAGAAAGTCTCCCTTCCGATCGGACGAGCGTGGAATCATAGACAATTCCCTCGCTCGACTCGCGGAACGGAGAACAGAATTCTACCTCCAATCGGCCGCTGTCTTCGATGGAATACTGATACTGGAGCTCGGTGGAAAAGACTTGCAGATAGGTTGGAAGGCTCGCCCGTATGAAGCAATCGCCCAACGAATCTTCCCATATTCGATACTCATACTCGCGGAAAACGTTCTCGAGTCTTACATCGCACTCTGCATCGGCGGTCACGTTAAGCGGATGATCTCGCTGTTCCCGGAGCCACGTTGCGAGGTCTCGGTTGGCATCGTAGAGATCGTACTCTTGGTCAACGAATTGTGCCGGGCATGAAATACACGCCGCCAGCAGCCCGACAAACGCGCAATATAGAACCGCTGAACTGATCCTGACCTCGTCCTTCGATCGAGCTACTGCTTGTTTTCGCTGCCTTCAGGCAATCCGACTTTATTGGTATCGGTGGACGCATCGGACGCCCCCACAATGATGAAGTCCCCCAGGCTGATGACACTGCCGTCCTCGAATTTCACGGGCTGCCAACTTCTCACGTGAACGAGCGGATTTCTTTCATCGGAGAAGTCAAACATCAGGAACAGGTAGCCATGGTCGGAGTAATTTGAAGATTTCCACGACTGCTCCAAGTTGACTCCGAATATCCGGGGATTGAGATGATGTTGAAGCACGCCGACTTCTTCGAACTCGACGGATATATATTCATTGGCCGTGAAGGCGCGACTCAGCTGCTCAACGTATTGCTTCTTGCTTCGGCGAACGAACTGTATCTGTTCGCCGGTCAGGGAAGTGCGTGTCAGAAAATCGTCTCCTTTCGGAGCGTCTTTCACGACGCGACCGACGATAATCAAGGCGCTGTCGCTGTAGACCTTCGTGATGTAGTCGAGGTCTTTGCGATTGTAGGCCGTTCGGAATACTTCCAGAAAGTTGTAGATCTTGTTGTAGGCGATCGCATCCTCCAAATCACGTCCTTCACGAATGATTTCCGGATACAGGTGCGATTCAAGGGCAAATCTCACGTCATCAATGATTCCTTGCCGCGAGAAAGTGAAGATGAGGTGTTGAATTTTGTGTTTGGGTTCCGCCTGCGAACCCAGTTCGACCCGAATATCTCTCACCTCATATTCTCCATCGGGGTCTTCCAAGAGATTGGTCTTGTAGAGCACTTCGGTCGGCCGGCACGCCGTATTGCGTGCGAGTTGTTTGGCAGCCTGAAGGCCATCCGTGGAAAAGAAGCGGGAAAGCTCTTCCAGCTCGCCACCGTTCCAAGCCGTCAGAACTTGGGACAAACGATCTTCCAGAGCACGAAGAAACGTTTCGGACGCCGTCCCGGAAAGCTTGACTTCAACCGGGGTTGCCATCGCACGCGGCACCACTGTGAGAAGGCATAATATCCATGGCATGATCCACAGGAAACCGCGCGCAATACGTATTGACATCGGAAGGGAACAGCCGATCATTTCCTGATCTCCTTGGACTACTTGTTACCTACCTGCCGGGCGGTGAAAGCCAATGGGTTATCGTTTGCCGCCGGTTCTCGCAGAAGAAGCTCGAAACCAAAGGCCTCTTTTTCCGCGCAGATCATCAAGCCGATATGTTTTTCCGGAGAGCCGGCTCATGAACACATCGCCGTCATAACGAACGAGATCCTTAAGTTCATCCCCTTCGAAAAAGGCCCCATGCGATCCGGTCTGAATAGACTTCGTCTTCTCCATTACGCCGATCTCAATGAATTGGCTGAGCGTCCGGCTGAAGTCTTTGAAGGATCTCTTCGTCTTGAGCACGTTCACTCCATCATCGAAAGTGAGCGCGGATCGTACCCCTCCGCCAGAAACAGAATCTGAGACTGCGATTGTGTCTGGGGATTGAGGACTCGGGTGGGATTGAGAAGAAAGTGCCGACGGGGGAATTTCAAGGCCTGTATGAGGGTGAACCGAGGGAGTTGAAGACGAATCCGGTTCATCCTGATCTCGACGTGCCGACGACGAGGTCGCTTCGACCGACGGCTCGCGCACACTATCGGAAGAATATCCGTCGTCGTAGTCATCCTGCTTGCCTGCTTGCCGTTGAGCAGCCCGCTCATCTGAAGGTGATTCCGGTGAGGAGCGCATCGTAAGGATTGCCACTACACAGATGAGTGCGGCTACAAACAGGACAACCGTCAGCGCCAGCAACCGATTGCCCTTTCGCCTTCTATGAGCGGCACTGCCACCCATTCGGGATGAATGCGGAATTGACGGCCTTGACGGTCCGGCAGATGAGTCCGCCGAATCCTCCTTGATTGTCATGGCTGGCCCTCATTCGAGACTTTCTCGGAACCGGCAGGGAAGGATTCTAATCCGTGGCTGTGAAAAACAGCCTTCTGGGAGAGGCTAAAGTGAAGGTAGCTTTCGAGTGAGAAGTGACGGAACCGACCGTAGACTAAGGAAAAGGAATTCGAGGCCGGACTTTGCTGATTATTATTCAACAACTTGCACTTTTGGTATGATGTCCGCATAGTGCATGGTAATATGGTGTCATATCTCATAATTAAATACTTTCCACCGAAAAATCAAGCGGTCGCCTTGTCAGGCAGTTCACATCTGGATTGACCCAGTGGATGTAAATGGGCCGTGATTCTCGTCACGGGATGTCACCGGCTCCGGGAAGCACTTCCGGGGACCAATTCGAAGGCAAACCGCTTGGCACTCGATGAGTGTGACATTCTTAGGAAAGAAGTGTGTCGAGAAGCGTGCAACGGAAACAGGGCAAGAAGCAGGCGATGTCGAAGAAGCGGGATTCAGCAAACTGACAAACCCCGCCCTTTTCGGCAGGATTTGTTTTGGCGCATTATAGGTTGTCGCTGGATTCAGAGCGATTAATACGGTAGGATCCGGACGGCATTAGGATCGGCGAGTTGTTCCCGCTACGCGGCAATCTCCAGTTTTTCGAGCATGGCGGTGGGGCGAATCTTGTGGCGGTCGAGTCCGACTTCCTGAGGGGAAAGACCCTGGGCGAGGCCGAGAAGCTGGAAGTAGTAGACGGGCGGAACCATTTGCTGATCCTCGGCCGAGTCTTTGTACTTGCGGGCGATCAGCACCTGGCCGAGATCAAAGGACGAGAAACAGGACGGACAAATCATGCCCATGCAATCGGCCTCCATCTTCCGCACGGAATTGAGCACGCAACGCGTCATGTCCTCGCGCAGCGAATCGCTGTGACAGGCTTTTCCGCAACACAGATACCATTCGCTGTGCCGACAGGTGGTGCCGCCGATCGCTCGAATCAGCTTGTCCATCACGCGGGGATCGTCGGGATCGTCTACGTTCATGAAGCGTTGCGGTTTGAGCAGATGACAACCGTAGTGAATCGCGACCATCAGGCCTTTGAGCGGTTTGCGGATCGTCTCGGCGATTCGTTCCATACCGACGTCGTCGCGCAGCACCGTGACGATGTGGCTGACTCTTACCGTTCCCTGGTATTCCTTTCCCGCCTTGGCCAGCCGCTGGTTGACACGATTGCGAAGATCTTGGTCTTCATTTAAGAGAAAAGCGGCTTCGGAGAGAGTCTCGGTGCAGCCTGAGCAAATCGTGAAAATATTGAGTCCGGCCTGCTCGGCCACACAGAGATTCCGCGCGGCGATCAGCAGCCAGCCGAAGTTGTCGGTGGCTTTGTAATGAATGGGATCGGGACAACACGTGAAGCCGGGCAGATCCACGATGTCAATACCGAGCGGCGGCAACGTCTTGCGGATCGCCGTCTCCATGAACGGATACTTGACGGGAATCAGACAGCCGGGAAAAAACGCGAACTTCACGAGCCGGACTCCTCTTCCTGCTGCGGAAGTATTTTCTTCAGATCGGATACGTCCAACTCTTCCAGCGGCGGGAGTCCCAGGTCCTGGCGCATCCGGTTGATAGACGGCATGACCGGGACGCTGCGACCGGTTTCCCGCACTCGCTTGGACACCTCCACGATTTCGCCTGAGATATGTCCCTGCTTCACGCAGAGGTTTTTCAGCGCAATAATCACTTCGACCGGACGCACGTCCTGCGGACAGCGTTCGTAACAGTTGTAGCAGTTCGAGCACAGCCAGATGACCGATTCGGGCTGCAGCAGGTCGTCGAGATCGCCGAGCAGTGCCTGAAGCATGATCGTGCGCGGATTAAACGTGCCGTGAAATCTCGCCGTCGGGCAGTCTCCCACGCACGCGCCGCACTGATAACAATAACCAACGTGCCCCGCGCCCAAGACGCTTTCCAGTTCGCGACGGCGCGCAAAGTCTACTTGTATTTCGCCGTTCCGGGCCATATCATCCTCTTAGGCGGCGGCTTCCGCCTCTGCTTTTACCGTCTTCGACTCCGGCTGGAGACGGCGGATGCTGTTGCTCTTGCACTCGGAGAGCGGACACGACCATTCGGTCAGTTCGGCGCTGGGGCTGAACTTCTGAGCGTACAGATGTCCACAACTCATGCACTGGAACCAGCTCTCGCTGTCGGGCAGCGGGGCAAGTTCGGGCTTTTCCAGCGGACGCGGCGGTTTCAAGCCGACCATCGCCTCCTTTTTCTCGGGACCTTTCAGTTTCTGCGCTTCCAGCACTTTCATAGTGTAGTCAACTTCTTCCGCCGTGACCTGCTTCCGCATCACGTCCAGTTTACGCATCACGCTCGCGAATTTTTGTCCTTCGGCGGCGCTGATCCATTCCAGTTGCAGACGTTCAGGGCGGATATCCAGTTTCTCGAGCCGGTCCCACAGCCGGAGCACACGGCGGACGGTGGCGCGATTGGCATTGATGTAGTGACAGTCTGCGAAGTGACAGCCGGACACGAGCACCATCGGCGCGCCGCGCAGGAAAGCGTGCTCGACGAATTCCTCGCTCACGCGCGCGCTGCACATGGTACGGATCAGTCGAGTATGCACGGGATACTGCAAGCGCGAGATGCCGGCGAAGTCGCCGCCCGCGTAGCTGCACCAGTTGCAGGCAAACGTCACCAGTTTGTCCATCGCGTTCTTTTCGAGCAGCGCGTCTATTTGCGCGACGAGCTGATGATCGGTGAAATGGCGCATGGTGATCGCGCCGAAATTGCACTCGGCACCGCACGCGCCGCAGCCCGCGCAGGCGGCTTCGATGACCTGCGGCACCTCGCCCTTCTCCCACTTGATCGCACCGTACGGGCAGACCGACGAGCAGCGCGTTCCGCAACGTTTGCAGAGTCCGGAATCAATCCGCGAGGTGATGGCTTCGATCTTCACCTTGCCGGCATTAAGAAGAATCTGAGCCTTGGCGGCGGCGGCTCCGGCCTGCGTCACGCTGTCTTTGATGTCTTTCGGCGATTCCACGCATCCCGCATAGAACACGCCCTTGGTGGGCGCGTCCACCGGTTTGAGCTTGGGATGAGCCTCGAGCATGAATCCGTCCGCCGAGGTGGACAGCGTCATCAGCTTGCGAACGACGGGAGCATCATCCTGCGGTTTCACGCCCACCGACAGAACGACCATGTCGAGTTCATACTCCTCCACCCTTCCGGTCATCGTGTTCTCGACGACCACCGTCAGGTTTTTCGTAGTGGGGCTGTTATGAATCTCGCCGGGGATGCCGCGAATGTATCGCACGCCTTCCTGTTTGGAACGTTGATACATGTCCTCGAAACCTTTGCCGAAGGCTCGAATGTCCATGTAGAAAACGTAGTTTTCGGTGTCGGGATAGTGATCGCGGAGCAGCAGCGTATCCTTGATCGTATTCATGCAGCAGATGTTCGAGCAATAGGGCGAGCCGTATTTCTTCGAGCGCGACCCCACGCACTGAATGAATCCGATGCGCTTGGGCCGCGTGCGATCGCTGGGCCGGATGAAGTGTCCTTCGGTGGGGCCGCCGGCGCAGATCAACCGCTCGAACTCCATACTGGTAATCACATTTTCGTACTTGCCGTAGCCGTACTCCTCGATTTCGGTGGGATCGTACACGCCCATTCCGGTGGCCACAACGATGGCACCGACGTCCAGAGTGACGAACTGGTCTTTCATATCGAAACTGATGCACTGCTTCTCGCAGACGTCGGAACACTTGCCGCAGACGATGGGATTATTGCCGAGGCACGTCTTCATGTCAATGAGATAGGCGGACGGCACGGCCTGCGGATACTGAATGTAGACGGCCTTGCGCGAGGAGAAACCTTGCTGATACTCATCGGGAACGACCGAGGGACAGACTCGGGCGCACTCGCCGCAGGCGTTGCAGAGGGTGGGATCTACATAGCGGGCTTTTTTACGAACGGTGACTTTGAAGTTACCGACGTATCCTGAGACGTCCACCACTTCGCTGTAGGTCATCAGATTGATGTTGGGATGTCGACCGACATCCATGGCCTTCGGCCCAAGAATTCATATGCTACAGTCCATGGTGGGATAGGTCTTGTCGAGCGCGGCCATGATCCCACCGATGGACGGATCTTTCTCCACCAGATAGACCTTATGACCTCCGTCGGCCAAGTCGAGGGCCGCCTGAATTCCGGCCACACCTCCGCCGACCACCAAAGCCGCGCGGGTCACGGGAACGGTCATCTCATCCTGCGGTTCGAGGAAGCGCGCGCGGGCGACGGCGCTCTTGACCAGATCCTTCGCCTTGTCCGTCGCACCCGGCCGGTCATTGGCGTGTACCCAACTGCAGTGCTCGCGGAGATTGGCCATCTCCATCAGATACGGATTCAAGCCCACGTCCCACACGCATCCGCGGAAAGTCGGCTCGTGCATGCGCGGCGAGCAGGACGCGACCACGACGCGGGTCAGCTTGTGATCGAATACGGCCTTTTTGATTTCGTTCTGTCCCGGATCGGCGCAGGTGTACTTGTTGCGGACGACGCATACGACGCCCGGCAGCTTGGCCGCGTACTCCGCGACGGCCGCCGTGTCCACCGCGCCCGCGATGTTCAGGCCGCAGTCGCAGACGAAGACTCCGATTCGCACATCTCCGAGGGACATGACATCCTCCTTCGGTTCACAAAAGGAAATTTCGCGGCCTTTACTCGAGGCAGGAAGCCGTGAATTCCCACAGATCTTGAATCTTGAGCGACTCGCCGATTGCACCGTCATCTCCACTCAGGGAACAAGTCAGGTGAATGAGACATTTCGGACAGGCGGTGAGAAGAACATCGCTACCGGTCGCAGTGGCTTCAGCGAGTCGCTGTTTCTGCATTTGTTTCGTTCCACCGTCGCAGCCGATCCAGGCGGTATTTCCGCAGCAAATGGCGCGCTGGCGGTTGTGCTCCATTTCACGCAGCTCGAACTGGGGAATCGCGCCCACGACTTTACGGGGCTCTTCATAGTGATTCGAATAGCGTCCGAGTCGGCAGGGATCTTGGTACGTGGCGCACCGTTTTGTCTCGCGGAACGGCAGCGCGCTGAGCTTGCCGGACAGGACGTCCGAAATGTGAAGCAGCTCGACGTTCCACTTGCCCACTACGCTCGGGTGATCATCGCGAAGAGTTGAAAAACACTCGGGACAAGTGAATACGACGCGCTTGACGCCGTTCGCTTGAATCTGTTCCTTGACCATTCCGGCCAGTGTCTCAAAGAGTTCCACCTCGCCCCGCAACAGGGCATCGTGACCGCAACAGCGCTCATTGGCAAGGACGAGCGGCTCGATACCGACTTTGTTCATGAGCTTCACGGCGGCGCGTAGTGAACCCAGCAGATGCTCGGCGTACGGCTCGCCGAAATAAGCGGCGAAATAGGGCGAGCAACCGGTGAAGAACAGTGTATCTCCGCCCTTTTGCTTGACCTTCAGATCTTTCGTCACCCAACCGAGACGATTTTGCTCGAGGCCGGGGCGCGTCATGAGCGACGTAATCTGCTCAAAGACTCCGCCATGCGTACAGGTTTGTTTGACGCCGAGCCCGCGCAACAGAGCACGCATAGAGCGATTGGCGGCGGAATAAGGAATCTCGGCCGGACAGACAAGCTCGCAGCGGCGGCAGGTCAAACAAGCCCAGACGGAAGTATCGGACGCCAGAGTGGACGCACTATTCGATATGGCAAAGGAGAGCGAACGGCGCGGGGAGAACGCGTGCGTCTTGGCAACCGGGCACACCGCGGTGCAGCGACCGCATTCGAGACATTCGTTGATACGATAGCGCTTAAGATCAATCTGGATTTGTGCCGTCTCCGCCATCAGCGTCCGTTCCTCTTGACGAGTGGGCTGGGACCGAGTGTGCGTATTGTTTCGACAAAATCGTTGATCACTTTCGCGAATCGCGGCCCCTCCGCCGCAGAAATCCATTCGAGCGCAATTCGATCCGGCTCGAGTCCGATCAGTTCCACGAGTGATTTCAGCTTTCCGTACTGCTCTTGAGCTTTGTAGTTGCCGAACATGTAGAGGCAATCTCCGAAGTGGCAACCGGAAACGATCACGCCGTCACTGCCTTCGACAAACGCTTTAAGAACGAACGAGGGATGCACGCGGCCGGAGCACATCACGCGCAGGAGCCGCACGTTGGGACTGTATTCCAAGCGGCTGACGCCGGCCGTGTCGGCTCCCGCGTAGGAACACCAATTACAGGCGAAGACCAGAACCTTCGGCTCGAATTCCTTCTCGGACTTCTTGACCGATGCCGCCTTAGACATGGTATTCCTCGAACAGAGTCTCGATCATGGAGGTGATCTGCGCATCGGTGAAATGGCAGGCGCGAATCGCCGTCGTGGGACACCACACCGCGCACGTCCCGCAGCCTTTGCACAGCGCTCGGTTGATCTGCGCCACCTGCCGGCCGGTTTCATCCACGGTCATCTGTAGCGCGTGGTACTCGCAAATCTCCACGCACTCTCCGCAAGCACGGCAGAGCTCGGGCTGAACCTCGCAGACGACGGGTTCCAGGTAGATTGTTTCGCGACTGAGCAGCTCGGCAACTTTTCCAGCGGACGCTGAAGCCTGCACAACCGAATCCGAAATGTCCTTCGGTCCTTGAATCGTACCACACAAGAACACACCATCAATGCAGGTTTCGACGGGTCCGAGCTCGGGATGACGCTCGAGGAAAAAACCGTCGCTGCCGCGCGGAATTTTCAGTAGTGTGCGCAGTTCCTCTGAATATTCTATTGGATTCTCCATTCCGACAGCCAAGATCACTAAGTCTGCCGGAATGGAAACCGTCTTGTCGAGCAGCGTATCGGTGAAGGTCACCTTTTCCACGCAACCATCACCGATCAGCTCGGGCGGATGTTTTGGATCATAGCGGAGGAAGAGCACGCCGTCATGTCGGACCTCTCGGTAGTACTCCTCGGCCCCATGCCCGACCATGCGCATGTCCCGATAGAGGACCACCGAGTCTATGCCGCGTGCCTTGAGTTCGGAGGCTTGCTTGCAGGTGGCGGGGCAGCAGTAGCGTGAGCAACCGCTGTAGCCGTGCTCGGGATGCCGCGAACCCACGCATTGCAGGAAGACCGCGCGCTTGGCACCCGCGAGCACTTTGTCGGGATCGCCGTCCTTCAGAATTCTCTCCAGATCCATCGAGCTGATCACGTTGGGTGCTTCGCCGTAGCGCCACTCTTTACCGGGAACGTGAAGAGCCGAGCCGATAGCGACAATGATCGCGCCCGCCTTAACGGGGGGAATACCGTCGCCTTTGCCGCTCGGGTCGAGATGCACTTCGAAACTGCCGACATAACCGGTTACGGCCTTTACTTTCGTATTCAGGAGAACGCGAATCTTGGATTTTTTCAGCGCTTCAAGGAGCTCGCTTGCGGGAGTTGCGCTTGATCTATTTGAGGGAAACGTGGCGTGCAAGGCGTGAACCCGTCCGCCGAGCTTGTCCGATGATTCGATGAGCGTTACACCGATTCCGAGACGATCCAGGTCAATCGCGGCTCGCAGACCGGCGATGCCGCCGCCGATGACCACCGCATGTTTAGTGATTTCGACGCCGATCACCTCCAGCGGCTGAAGCTGCTTGGAACGGGCGACGGCCATGCGTACCAAGTCGAGAGCCTTGCCGTAGGCTTTATCACGGGACTTGGAATGCACCCACGAACATTGATCGCGAATGTTGGCCATTTCGAGCAAATAGGGATTGAGTCCCGCTCCCAAACAGGCTTGGCGAAAAACGGGCTCGTGGGTGCGGGGTGTGCAAGCGGCGACAACCACGCGGTTGATCTTGTACTCGGCGATCTTCTCCTGAATGGATTTTTGTCCAGTGTCGGCACAGGCAAAGAGTTCCACCGATGCATGGACGACACCGGGGAGCTTGGCGGCTTCCTCAGCGAGTTGCTCGGTTTGAATGATCCGTCCGATATTGGCGCCGCAGCGGCAGACGAACACTCCGACGCGCGGAGGAGCGGCCGGATCAATCGGCTCGGGTTCGGGCGGACGGATCTCCGGCATCTCGAAACCGCGGACATAACAGGCCGCCTTGGCCGCCGCCGCTGACGCCTGCGCAACACACTCGGGGATAACATGCGGCCCGCCGGCGCTGCCGCAGAGAAAAACTCCTTCGCGATTGGTTTCCACCGGGTGATCGGCGGAAGCCGCCGCGAAGAAACCGATGGCATTCGTTTGCACTCCCAGAGCGTTCGCCAGATCGGCGGTCTCATCGCGCGGGACGCCCGCGCAACTGAGCACCACCATATCAGACCGCAATCGTAACTGACGACGAATCTCCGTGTCTTCGACGAAAATCTCGATGTCGTCGTTCTCCACTTCCATGAGCTTGCTGGGTCGGCCGCGCACGAAGTGAATGTAATCCTCGCCCTCGGCGCGCTCGACGAATGCATCGAATCCCTTGCCGAAGGCGCGAATGTCGGTGTAGAGAATGGTGCAGGATTCGACTTCGGGTTGATGCTGGCGGTAGAGGAGTGCGTCTTTAACGGCATTCATGCAGCAATAGCGCGAGCAATTGGGGCGACCGCCCTCGCCGCGGGCGCCGACGCACTGAATGAACGCAAGGTTTTTCGGTTCCTTCCGATCGGAAGGACGAATCACATGCCCTTGAGTCGGACCGGAAGCATTCAGCAATCGCTCGAATTCGAGACTGGTCATTACGTTCTGCCACACGCCGTAGCCGTAGCTCTTCATGACGTGCGGATGGAACTCATCGAAGCCGGTGGCGACGATTACCGAACCCACGTTCAAACGGCGAGTCGTCGGCTGCATATCGTGTTCGATAGCCTCGCGCTTGCAGACGCGGCGGCAGCGTTCGCAGACGAGATGGGTGGGCGTATTCAGGCAGGTGGAGATGTCAATGACGTAGGCGGAAGGAACCGCCTGAGGATAGGGGCGATAGATGGCCTTGCGGGCGGCGAGTCCGAGATCCCATTCGTTACGGCTGGTTTGCGGGCAGGCCATCGCGCAATCTCCGCAACCGGTGCAGCGATCCAGTTTCACGAATCGCGGCTGCGAGACGACGGTCGCGCGAAAATCACCGGCCCGGCCGGAGAGGCCCGTGACCTGCGACAGCGTGAGGATCTCGATATTCGGATGCCGACCGGCGTCCATGGCCCGCGGGCCGAGGATTCATATCGAGCAGTCCATCGTGGGGAAGGTCTTGTCGAGTTGAGCCATCCTTCCCCCGATCGCCGGATCTTTCTCAATCAGATAGACCTTGTATCCGGCATTGGCCAAGTCCAGCGAGGCTTGAATGCCCGCGATGCCGCCGCCGATAACAAGCACGCCCTTTTCCATCATACCGTCTCGGGAAGTTGAGAGAAATTCTCGCGGGTCACTTCGTCTGATCCTTCGCTTCAGCCGCTTTCGGCTTGGATTTTGGTTTCGGTTTCGACTCCGTCTTCTTTGCCGGAATCTCGAAAGCCAGGCCGAAATTCAGAGCGTCGGCGTTGAGTTTTTCGGTTCCCCGGGGAGCGACATTGGCCACCGCCGTCTGAATCGCGCCTTTGGTAACCACGCCGGTAACCGAAGCAAGAAAGCCCAGCATCATAATGTTGGTCACGATGCGCTTTCCGATTTCCTTTTCCGCCAGCCTCGTAGCGGGAATGCGATAGATGGGGTAGCGGCTCTCGAAGTCCGGCGGAAGTCCACTAAGGTCCACGAGGTCTTCGTCAATCAGCACGATGCCGTCCTTGGCCATGCTGTTCACGAATTTATCAAATCCCTCCTGAGACATGGCACACAAGACATCCTGCTGCTTGATGAAGGGATTGAGAATCGGAAGATCGGAGATCACGATCTGCGCGCTGCAGGCGCTGCCGCGGGCTTCGGGACCGTAGGATTGCGTGAAGATCGCATGACGGTCGTCATGAACGGAGGCGGCCTGACCAAGGATGTATCCGGCCATGATGACGCCCTGACCGCCGAAACCGGTGATACGCACTCTGGCATCCATGCCGCTCACACCTCCTCTCGGTTCTCTTCCAGCAGATCGCGGAAGGTCGGCTTCTCAATTGTAAGAAAATTACCGCAGACGATCTTTCCCTGATAATCCAGACCGACGTCGGCCAGATTCGCTTCGTGGTTGATCTCGCAATGGTCGTGGTAATAACTAAGCATGTTGGTGCCGGTTCCCAAACGGTTCTTCCGCGCACACAGCGTGGAACAGGGCGCGATGACTTCCACGAACGAGAAACCGCGGTGCAGAATGGCGTCCTTCATCGCTCGCGTGAGCCGTTTGATGTGCAGCACGGTCCAGCGAGAGACGTAGGTCGCACCGCAGGCAGAGACCACGTGAGGCAGACTCATCGGGTATTCGAAGTTGCCGTAAGGCGAAGTCGTGGTACGGGCGGTTTGCGGAGTGGTGGGAGCGAGCTGGCCGCCGGTCATGCCATAGATGAAGTTGTTTACGCAGATGACCGTAATATCCATGTTCCGGCGCGCAGTGTGGATGAGATGATTGCCGCCGATACAGGAAATGTCACCATCGCCCGAAAACACGATCACCTTCATGTCGGGTTTGGCTAGATGGAGCCCGACCGCAAACGGAATGGCCCGCCCGTGGGTGGTATGAAACGAATCGAGCCGGATGTAACCGGCCACACGGCCCGTACAACCGATTCCCGAGACCACAGCAAACTGTTTCTCGTCAATACCCGTCGCCCGGATCGCGTCAATGAAGCAGCTCACCGCCGTGCCAATTCCGCACGTGGGACACCAGATGTGCGGAAAGCGATCCACCCGCAGCAGCGTATCTTTCGGGTGGGTAGTGGCTTCCTGAATTACGGTCATCGTAGGATCTCCTCGACCAGCGAAGTGACCTCTTCCGTTTCATGCACTCGCCCGCCGGCGTTAGGCGCCAGTTTCACCTGACATCTACCGGCCACGACCCGTTCCACTTCACGAACCATCTGACCGAGGTTCGTCTCGACCACAACGATTCCCTTCACTTGCTCGGCGATCTGTCGCACGCGCGGCTCAGGAAACGGCCAGGCGGTAATGAGCCGGAAAAAGCCGACCTTTCGTCCCCGTTCGCGCAACTGGAACGTAGCCCATTTGGCGATTCGCGAGGCGCAACCGAAGGACAACACCACCACTTCTGCGTCGTCCATCCGATCTTCTTCATACATATAGATTTTCGGGGCGTTCCGCTTGATCTTCTCCACCAATCGGGGAACCATTATTCCTTGAGTTTCGGCATTCACGGCCGGATATCCGCGTTCATCGTGGGTGAGTCCGGTCAC
The DNA here is from genome assembly GCA_018812265.1 of bacterium. GTDB lineage: Bacteria > Electryoneota > RPQS01 > RPQS01 > RPQS01 > JAHJDG01. The sequence continues at coordinate 25,732 of JAHJDG010000146.1, forward strand.
GTGCAGGCGGAAACCCTCGCCAGCCAAGCCCATCGGCGGGATATAACTTTCCTCGTCAATCGCATAAGGCAGGTATCCGTTGGCTCCGGGTTTGGGTCGCGGTCGCGTGACCAGTTCGATGTCTTCTTCGAGAGGCACAATCACTTTTTCGTACATGTGACCGACTACCTCATCGGTCATCAGAAGAACCGGCACCCGGTACATTTCGGAGAAGTTGAACGCCTGAATGGTGAGATCGAAACACTCCTGCGGGGAATTGGGACAGAGAGCGATGATCTCGTAGTCGCCGTGGGATCCCCACCGCGCCTGCATCATGTCCTGTTGTCCGACCAGCGTGGGAAGGCCCGTCGAGGGACCGCCACGTTGAACGTTGGCAATCACACACGGGGTTTCCAGCATGATTCCCAAGCCGAGATTCTCCATCATGAGGCTGAATCCCGGACCCGAGGTGGACGTCATCGCCTTCATTCCTCCCCACGACGCACCCAGCAGGGCGTTCATCGAGGCGATCTCATCCTCCATCTGGATGAACACTCCATTCTCGAGCGCGGGTAATCGCTCCGACATTCGTTCGGCCACTTCGGTGGCGGGAGTGATCGGATAGCCAGCAAAAAAGCGGCATCCTGCTGCGATGCCGCCTTCTGCGACCGCGATATCCCCGCTCCAGAAGTGCTTGCCCGTCAAGACTGCCGCCTTCTCCTCCATGGTACCACTCCCAAAGGTAGGATCAGCTCACGTCCATCTCCACCTCTTCGGTGAAGATGGCGAACTCAGGACATATATTTGCGCATAGACTACAGTTTACGCAATGACCTTCCTTCACAGTTTCGGGGTAGTGATACCCCTTCTTGTTGAACCGGTCGGACATGACCAGCACGTCCTTGGGACAGTACTCGATGCAGAAGCTACAGCCTTTGCATCGTTCGATGATGATCCGAACGGTTCCCTGGGGCCTTTTGATCTTGTCCGCGTCGAGAGGCGTTCGCCACAGCTTCATCGCCGCTCTCCTTAGGAATCTACTCTTATACTGGTATTGAGTAGTGGAAACAGAAGGTGTTATTTCACGGAAGTTTTTCCAACAAATGGATCATTATCAAACAGTAAAAATGAAATATCCTTCACGATATCTTGATAAGTTCATCACAATATCGCAACTAAGCGATACTACCTGAAATCCCTGTAGTAATTTTAACAATTCACGGTGCGGTAGTCAAGGGTTCTTCCAACTTTTTTCCGACTTTTCCGTATTTCGGGCCTCTCCATTTCTCTCCCAGTCGGTCATGAATCGTTCCAAGCCGCCATAAAAGATCACGAGCTCCACTTTGCCTCCGGGAGGCAAGTGGAGCCTGTGAAAATGAGCTCGTCCTCTGACTACTCTTCGTGGCAGAAAGGGAGATGGTTGTCGCTATCCGCAGTAATCATGGAAACTGGACAGCAGATCCTCCATCTTGCGCGCGGCGGCCTGTATGTCTATTGCGTAGACTCGTATGTCGTGATAAGAACCGTACTTGTCTTTCACATGATCGCGGAGGGTCGCCTCGCGGTGAAATCCGAACTGCTTCGCCAGATTGATCGCGCCTTGCTGGGCGGGCATGATATGCATGTAGAGCTTTTCAATGCCGTATTCCTGAGCATAGGGGATACATTCCTCCATCAATACCAAGGCTACACCGTGACGCCGGTAGTCCGGGTGGACAATCACCCGCATGCCGGTCGTGTGACGCATCCACCTCCGGCGGTTGCGGTGCATTGCCACTGATGCGATGATCTTCCCTTTATGCCATGCCACTAAACGATATACGTGTTCGTCGGTAATCTGCCGTTTAATCTCCGATTCATAGTGTGGATCGAGGACATCCTCGCGGAGAAGCGCGCGCTCCGATTCGCTCAGCGCTCGATGTAGTTCGCGAAGGACGGCAATGTCCTCCACGAGTAGGGGCTTGACCTCGATGGCCAGGCCCTGACGGCAGGTAATCCGCCGTGGGAAGCGTGAGTTGTTGGCCATGATTCTTTCTCCCTTGTGACCTTCTTGTCATATAATAGCTCCAAAAACTCATGTTTGTCAATATGTCCGTATACAATCTGGCAGAAAAACCGCACAAAATCCGAAAGTAATGAGGATTGCGATGTCCGGTTTTGAGAAAAATGTCATTCCAAGTAATCCGTGAACCTCCAAATCATTGGTTAGAATAGACACAACACGCAGTATGTGATTTAATGAACTTCTCTGCCAGGTATTGTCATATAACAACTTCCAGTGTATATTACAGCATTCGCCGATTTTGGCAACCATTGTTCAATTCGGCGAAAACGTATGAACACAGCATTCGGGCTGCACCTCGATCAGAGGAAAATAGTATCCAAGCAAAAGGAGAATCGTATGTTGCGAATGATGACCACGCTGTTTGTCCTGCTACTCATCGCCCTGCCGACCTGGCCGCAGAGTCCGGAAGCGCTGAAGGCAAGCCCCACCGACTTCCAAGCGCGTATCGTCGAAGCAGAGGCAAACACCCATCTTCAAATCGAGGCCCTGACGGCCGGCATGGAGACACTTGATCCCGCGCAGCGGGAGGCCCTTGACCGCCAATGCGTCGAGATCAAGAGGCAGGGAGAAATCCAACGGTTGGAAATTCTGCTCGAGTGGGCACAGGCTGAAGGCGACGAAGTCAAGGTCACCGAAGTCCGGCAGGCTCTTGAAACTTGGCGGAATCCTCCGGAGGGTCAGGTCCTCCCTCAAATCCCGCGAGATGAAACACCCGGAGCTCGAACCAACGATAATTCTCGCAACCAGTAACCGCACGAAAGGAGCCGATTATGAAGACGTACACACGACTCGGTTTCGTGCTGCTGCTGGCGATCCTCGGCACGCTTGTTCTATTAGCGGCTGACGGGCCTGCCGATTCGAGATCGTTTGATGGCATGTCCTCCGATCCCTACGGACCCCCACCCAGCGTCAACGAATCCGCCGGAGTGCCCGGCCATTCGGTCGAGCTGCCAGCGCCCCTCCTCACTCCCACGGCCAATGATCGCCTGTTCTCCGATCGTGCAGTGGAGAGCTACACGCCTCCGATGTTCGTTACGCCGCATGAGGGACTTCTGGCACCGCGCCGCATCACCGAGAAGGATTTCTATCTCAACCTTGTTGATGTGTCCAATACCGAGCGGATGGTCATCAAGTTCACGGAGGAATCGAGGATTCGCTGGAGTGGAGCACCCTATTCGAAAACTGGTGCGAATGTCAAGCCGCTGCTCGACTTATTGGCGCGATATCCACAACATGAGTTCCATCGCCAGACCATGCAGCTCTCCGAGGAAGTGTTCGACTACTGGGAGGCCAACGGCGAGCGCAACACCGGTCAAGACCTCGCCAACTTGAACAACTTCTACGTGTGGGAGACGGAAGACAATCCCGATCCGATGGGCTTGATCCTGGACGTCATTGCATTGGACGTCGTGGAGACGGCCTTCTACGAGCCGATTGCCAAGCCCGCCTGCACCGACATCGCCCCGGCGACTCCGAATTGGGTAGCCAATCAGGACTACTTGGAAGCCGCGCCCACCGGAGTGGACGCGCAATATGCGGGTACTTACCACTCCGGCGGTCGTGGCCATCCGGGAGCCTGGTGCATTGACATCGAGTGGAACTGGACGGAAGATCACGAGGACTTTCCGACTGCTTTTGCCGTGCTGGGCGGAGGTGATCTGGGAAATCCGGCGGATCACGGAGATGCTTGCGTCAGCATCGTGGCCGCCTGCAACACCGGGAACTATGGTGTTCAGGGTGTCAGCTATAACGTGTACCCGAAAGCCATCTCGCATCCGGTGCAGGGTGGCTGGGTGCCCGCCTTCAATCTTGCCAGTAGCTATCTGTTTGCTGGCGAATCGTACTGGATTGAGATTCATGCCGAAGGTCCTAATCCGGGATACCCGTGCGACGTAGGCTGCGGCAATTGCGATCAGTTCCGCTATATCGCCGTCGAATACTGGGACGACGCCTTTACCGCCATTCAGACCCATACCGCCAACGGACGAATCGTGTATGAAGCGGCGGGAAACGGACAGATGGACCTCGACAATGCCGTCTATGCCAACAAGTTCCAGCGTTGGTTCCGCGATTCGGGAGCCATTCTCTGTGGAGCGGCTGTTCCGGGCACGCGAGCCGCGGAATGCTGGTCCAACTACGGATCCCGTCTTGACCTTCAGGGGTGGGGTTCACAGATTTACGCGGCGGGGTATGGAAGTCTCTACAATCCAACCGGGAACCGCAATCAGATGTACACTTCGAGCTTCGGAGGTACCTCGGGTGCGACGCCCATTGTGACGGGAGCCGGAAACTGCCTGCAGGGAATCTCGCAGGACAAATACGGGATCACGCTGACTCCGGCCAACATGCGCAGCTACATGTCCGTTACCGGCACGGCGTGGACGGGAACCCGCGACGTGGGCGAACGACCGAATCTGGTAAACGCGATCAACTGGATCGAGCCCGACGTCGCTCCCTACACTCGAGCCGGCTGGTATCACTCACTCACTCCGCGCAATGCGGCGGGAGCGACCGGAGCCTCCTGTCCGATCACATCCACCCTCACCGGCAACTCCGCCGCGACCTACTGGAACGTGTCAGGTCGCAATTGGGGCTATTCGCCTGCTCCCTATGAAACAGCTTCGGGCGAGGTGTGGTCGGAATTGTATCTCGACGACGTGTACATTCGCTGGTTCCACTGGACGCCGCACGTGGATCCGCTAACGGACTTCTACTATGTAGATGCCGGGCCGGACAATGTGCGCGGAGGTCGTCACAGCGTGCAGTGGTACTTGGATCCAGCCGATGCTTTTGCGGAATACAGCGAGACCAACAACAGCACGACCCGGCAGTTCGTGTGGTCTCCGTATCAAATGGCGGCGGTGGGAGGAGGATACGAGCGTTCGGCTCCGCCGCTCAAGAACTGGGGCAGCCCGACCTATTACAACGGCGACGGCTTGCGGGCACAATCGTCGTCGTGGTGGCTGGGCGTGGCCGTGCAACCGCAGTCGGGCAACGACATGGATCTGTACTCGTACGCCGACGGCTACACGAGTACGAGTGGATTCGATGCGGCTCAGGCCAGCAGCGCACGCGGAACCGGTTACACCGACCTGATTCTGGTCAACGGCAACGTGGTGGGCAATGATCCGGTCCGCTGTTTCCAGGCCATTCGATACAGCGACGCCTCGACCAGCGACTACCGTGTGGAGGCCGATTCGGCGAATACGAATTCCTGGTATCCGCCCTATACATCCACGGTGTATCTGGGCAGTAACGAGGTATTGGATCTTTACGAAGTCCGTTTGTACGCCGGTAGTCAGTACTTCTTCGGCATCAAGGACGTGGGCGCCAACGTGGATTTGACGTTGCTGTTGTTCGATCAGGGGCGCGACTACTACGACTACTACGATTACCTGTTCCGCTCCGAGCAACAGGGACACGGCGGAAACGAGTACATCGTTTGGACGTGCGACACAACCGGCTGGTACGCAGTGGTGGTGCTCAAGAACGGTTATGAGAGTTACGGTGACGGCGGCTGGTACACTATCATGATCGAAACCCCCGGAATCGCCGATCTGCAAACCGGCGCGGGTCGGACCGGTTGGGGCGGCGCGATTGTTCCGCGAAATGCCGCCGACGCCATCGAGACGAATTGCCCGCTACCGGCCGCCGTGCAGGGAAACACCACCAATTACCTGAATATGACGTGGTACAACGATGGGACCGCCTCTGCGTCAGGCCACCGCAATTCCTTCTTTCTCGATGAAGCACTTCTGGTCAACTGGTTTCCAGCGTTGCTCAATCCGTGGTCGTACGATGAGTACCTGAACTACAACTCCGGTACCATTCGAGGTGGACGACACACGATCAAGACCACGCTGGACAATCTGAATGCGGTCAGCGAGTCGGACGAAACCGACAACGAGATCTCGATTCAGTACGTGTGGAGTCCGTTGAATCTGCCGGCCGATGCGGGTCAGACCCGATCCTATCCGCCGGAGCGCGGAACGGGAGCGTTCCCGAACGCCGACGGCTTTCAGATCAACATGCCCACCAACGTCGCTTCGGGACTTATCATGCTGGCGTTCACGACCACGGCCGACTACGACGTGCGATTGTACTCCGACTATTCGGGAACAACGTCCGGATACTCGACTCTGTTGACTTCGTCAGCGTACGTGTCGGGTGCTCCCGACTATGTGATCGTTCCGTACCGCCGCTACTACACTCAGACGAGCTGGTACCCGTGCGTGATCGAGTACAACGACGCGACGGACCAGATGCGCGTAGAATTCGACCATACCCTGAACGGCGGAATCTTCACGGACGGTCCGTGGTCGTTGAGTGATCCCGATACGATCAGCTCCACAGGGATTTGGAATCTCTACGAAATTCAACTCTCCGCCGGAACGACATACCGGATTCTCTGCGACGTTCTGTCGGGCACGGCGGACGTGGAACTCCGGCTGCATCGCGATTCGCTTGATTACCAGTCGCGAAGCATGGCTATCGCGACTGCCAACACGGGCGGTGGAGGAGTGGACGAAGAACTGGTATATACGCCCACCGTGAGCGATTGGTACATTCTCGTCGTCAGCAAGGACAACGCGACCGAGATCAGCAACTCCTCCATCTACAATCTGTCGGGCGGTCCGGCCTACGGCAATCCGCTGCCGGTGGATGATCTCGTCGCACAGTGGTGGAACTCGCCGCTGGGCATTCGGTTGTTGTGGAGGCACGTGACTCAGGACGTTAACGGCAATCCGTTGCCAAGCCGGAGATACGTGATCCATCGGAACACGACTCCGGGCTTTGTTCCCTCGTCAGCCGATTCCATCGGCGGCACGACCGACAGTCTCTATGTGGATCCGAATCCCTTCGCTACCGAGAAGTACATCTACAAGGTCGTGGTCAAGACCAATTAGTGAATGCCTGACCGAGGGAAGGGTATCCCTTGCAGAGGCCTTCGGTTTGTCCGGGGGCCTCTGTTCTCTCTTTGGTTCATTTGCACTAAACGGCCCGTTTTTTGTAGTATAAGAAATTGTTTAGCCGAAATTGTGCAGATATTGCACATGTGCCACAAACTCGGACTGGTTTCGGAACAACCCAGTTTCCCAAAATGACAACAGGAGAGCTTGAAAAAGTGATTCCGTCCCGCCGACGAGAATTCTCTCCCATCGTTCGTTCCATGCTTGTTCAATTGAATGTAACCTATTGATAAAATGTCTATTATGAGAGTTGCTAAGCCGTCTTTTTGGACAATTTTTCTGCTTGGACTAGGCTCGATCCTGCTAATCGGCTGTCCCCCTCCACATGTCAATCCACTGGATCCCGAGTCTGCACACTACATCCTCCCTGACCATTCTGAGCCTCCCCCCGGTTTCTGCGCACGTGTGCGATCGGTGCACACTTCACGCAACATTCCTTCGATAGACACTTACTCGTTGCTTTGCGAAGCCTGGTCGGATGAGCCGGGGCAGATTGATACGGCCTGGGTGGGCTATCGCGACTGGCCTCCGGCGGGAATGCGTTTGAGTACCCAAAGTGTATGGTCGGCGCTGTTAGCCTCGTCGTATTTCAGTGATCCGCAATTGGGCTCGGTGGTTGGACAGCCATTTACTTTCTTCTTTCAGGCGTCCAACGATAGCATATATATGGCGGGACCGGTGTACCTGTTTCGGGTTATCGAGGCGACACCGACCTTGACGAGTCCGCGAAACGGGGAGCAAGTTGGACCGCGGCCCGTTTTGAGGTGGAACGCCTTCACAGCAAGTTATCCGTTTACGCTTCGGGTGACGGTCATTCTGACGGCGGGAGAATATGAGGCAGTAGTGTGGTCGCGGGACGGGCTATCCGCCTCGCCAAGTGAAGTCACGGTATCGGACTCTCTGGAAAACGGAAGCTACTACTGGACGCTGCACGTCGTGGATTCCTTCGAGAACACGTCGCGATCGAAAGAAGGGCTGTTCAGAGTGAACGCGGAGGTGAATCTGTGACGGCGAAACCGGGTCTTCTCTCGATGGAACACGTCTTGAGCGTGGGCCGCAAGATTCTCGAATTGCGCCCGCTCAACGAAGTGCTGCGCGCGGTGACGGACGCCGTGTACGAATCCATGCAGGCGGAGAACGCATTGGTTATTCTGCGCGACGAGACGACCGACCGCCATACGGTGGAGGCGTCGCGTCGAGCGGACGGAGAGCATCCGCTTGGTTTACAGGACCTCTCGCAAACGCTTTTGCAGGAGGCAATGACAAGCCGGAAGCCGATTCTGACGGAAAGCGCCGTGGAGGATCCGCGTTTCTCGGGGCAGAGCTCAGTCATTTTGCAGCATATTCAGGCGGCGGTAATTGTGCCGCTGGTGGGACGCGACCGCGTGGAAGGAGCCATCTACGCGGACAGCCGCACGGATCGAGCCAGCTTCCGCGAAGAGAATCTGGGTATGCTGGCTACGCTGGCGGCGTTCTGCGCGTTGGCCATCGAAAATGCCAAACGATACGATTCCACCCGACGCGAACTGAATCAACTTAAAAAGAGCGGCGAGCCTCGACGAGGACGTTTGATCGGATCGTCACCGGTGATGCAGCAACTTTATTCTCTGATAGACCGAGTGGCGGCAACCGATCTGCCGGTTTTCATCAGCGGAGAATCGGGAACCGGCAAGGAGTTGGTCGCACGGGAAATCCACGACGCGTCATCGCGAGCCGGTAAGCCGTTCGTTGCGCTGTATTGCGGCAACGTCTCGACGGAGATTTTCGAAAGCGAATTGTTCGGACACAAAGTGGGATCATTCACGGGAGCGGTGGCGGACAAGCCCGGCCTTGTGGAAGCGGCGGCCAAAGGGACGTTGTTCCTCGATGAGATCGCGGACATTTCCATGCCGTTGCAGGCCAAGCTGCTTCGCTTTCTTCAGGATTGGCAGTTTCGTCGGGTGGGCGAGACCTCGATGCGGCAGGCCGACGTGCGAGTCATCGCGGCGACCAACAAGGACCTTCCGCAGCAAGTCGCCGAAGGACGATTTCGTGAGGATCTGTACTACCGATTGTATATTCTCCCTATTGTCGTCCCGCCGCTGCGCGAACGGGTTGCCGACATCCCGCATCTGGTTCGACATTTTCTGGGCAAAAACCGCAAAACGCACAGCGGGCCGACGGGGATTGCTCCCGAAGCGCTGCGGCAATGGATGAATTATCCGTGGCCGGGAAACGTGCGTGAGCTGGAAAATGCAGTGGCGCGAGCGCAAGTTATCGCATCGGGAGATCGCGTTGAAGTGAGCGATTTGGTTGACGTTCGCCCGAATCCGCCGATCGCCGCGAAAAGAGATTTGAGCTGGAGTGCGGCGGAACGGCGGCACGTTCTGGAAGTACTGGCAGTGTGCGACGGAAACAAGAGCCGGGCCGCCAAGGTATTGGGCGTTTCCCGACGCTATCTCTACTACAAGCTCGAAGAGTGGGCGAAACTGGATTCGGGAAACGACGCCGAGCAGACCGCGAGGAAGGCGGCCCGATGAAAGCCCTGTCCGAACGCTTGACGGACATGAAGCCGGTTTCGCGCGGAGCGCTCGCAACCTGCTACCGCGCTCGCGAGATCGCTCTCGACCGCCCGGTGTTTCTCAAGGTGCTACACCCTGAAATCGGAGCGGATGCGGACTTGCGGGCCCGGTTCGCACGAGAAGCGCGGGCACTGGCGAGGCTCGATCATCCGCACGTGGTCAGGCTCTACGAATTCGGAGAAGATCCGCAGTTTGGCTTCTACATGCTGCTCGAGTACGTGGAGGGAACGACTCTGGCCGCCCGCCTTCTCGAAGGCGGCAAACCGGATCCGCACGAGGTTTTTGAGTTGGCCGCGCAGGTGCTCAGCGGCTTGATCGCATTGCATGAGGCGAGCATTCTTCATCGCGATCTGAAGCCGCAGAATATCCTCGTTCGCAACGACGGCGTATACAAGATTACGGACTTCAGTCTGGCCGCGCTGCGCGATGAGCCGAAGCTGACGCATCATCACGCTATCGTCGGCACACCCGCCTACATGTC
>JAHJDG010000147.1 GCA_018812265.1 bacterium
ATTATGGGCATATGCTTATATTATGGCCATCAAATAGATTGACTTAAATGTCCAGACCTCCATGCAACCGCCGGGTTCGCCAAGTTCCCGGAATTCGTTACTTTAAGCCGCAGGGCATTCCCCTCACTTCTCTTCTTGAGGTCGTGCTGACCGTGGACGAACTGGAAGCTCTCCGCCTGGCCGACCTCGATGGTCATCATCACCATGCGGGCGGTGAGGAAATGGACGTCTCGCGGCAGACATTCGGCCGGATTCTGGAATCGGCCCGCCGGAAGGTCGCGGAGGCACTGGTACAAGGCCGAGCCTTACGAATCGAAGGAGGAAACTTCGAGATGCGTGAACAGCGAACCTTTGTCTGCCGTGATTGCGGACACACGTGGCAGGTCCCCTATGGAACCGGCCGACCGGCCGGTTGTCCCGAATGCAAGAGTACCAATATCCAAAGATCACCCGAGGAGCGCGGACACGGTCAGGGAGGACGCCGTCGTCAAGGTTGCCGCGCCCGTCGCGAACGGTCCACGGAATAGGCAGCGATGAGCCGGCGAAAGTCCGACCTCGACACCGTTCGTTCCGCCCTGCGAGTGCATGAGTTGAGGGATCGTCGCGGTCGCCTTCAAAATACGCTGCGAACCACCCGCTCACGGCTCCATCCCTGTTGTGTGGTGTGCGGCGGTGAGGTTCCCTACGGTCTGCATCTCAAGTTCGAGGCTCTCGCCGATGGAAGCGTCACCGCCGAGTTCGACTGCAGCGAACTGTTGCAGGGCTATCCCTCGACCGTCCACGGTGGTATTGTAACCTCTGTGCTGGACGGAGCGATGACCAACTGCCTGTTCGCGCAGGGAACTCCCGCCGTAACGGCGGAAATCCGCGTCCGTTTTCTTCATCCGTTGCGGACCGGACTGCACGCCCGGGTTATGGCGCGGATTATCCGAACGACCCGCCGACTGCTGTTTCTGTCGGCTGAACTCGTACAGCTGGGACACGTGGTGGCTACGGCGGAAGGCAAGTTCGTACCCCATGCCTCCCTCATCAACAAGGAGTGAACATGCGCATCGCCATTCCCACGGATGACAACACCAGCCTTGCCGGTCACACCGGACGGGCACGCGGACTTGCGATTTTCGACGTCCACGAGGGCACGGCCACGTTGAAGGAGATTCGTCCCAACACTTTTACCGCTCATGGCCACCACGGACACGCCGGAGAAGAGTGCGGACACGGTTCCCACGGCCACGGAGCGCCACACAGCCACGACGGGCTGATCGGAGCGCTCGACGACTGCAACGCGATGATCGCGCGCGGAATGGGTCCGCGACTGGTGAATGATCTCGAACGGTGCGGTATTCAGGTCATTTTTACCGCCGAGACCGATCTTCAGAGCGCTGCCAATCGGTTTGTAGAGGGAAATCTCACCAGCGATCCGCGAAGCTCCACCTGCCACCGAACTTGAAACGCAGGCAAATCCCTTTTATGTTAGCCTGCACGGGCGGCCCGGTGTGGCCGCTCGTTTTTTGACCGGAAGTGCATCCGACCACGGTACTTTGTTGGGAAACCGTCGAGAAACAGGGAATCAGCTACCCAGAGTCCAATTTGTTTAGCTTCTCAGGAAACATTGACAAAACGGAATCTTTTGGCTATATTTCGTTATGTGTCGAAATATGGAATTGCCCCATGCATGAGTTCATTAGAATCACCCGTGCGCTGAGCGATTTAAGCCGGCTTCGGATGCTCATGGCGCTCGCAAATGGAGAGCTGTGCGTCTGCCAGCTCACAGAGTTCTCCGGATTGGCGGCATCTACCGTTTCCAAACATATGTCCATCCTCCGCGAGGCGGGTCTAGTCGAAGCGCGCAAAGATAGCCGCTGGGTCTACTACCGCCTGCCGGGGGATACGGTATCGCCGCTGATTTGGAGAGCCCTCCAATTCGTGCGTGAACATCTCACCGCAGATACACTCGTTGCAGCCGATGCCGTCCGCATCGCCGAGTTACTCCGCGAGAAAGGCGGTTCCATGTGTCAATCCAGTACGACATCGTGCATAATAGACAAGCAGGATGCCGAACTCAAGACTGCCTGACGCTGCAGGCAAGAATTGACTATGAATTCCAAACGATCAGCCCTCCAGAGGAGCTTGGACATGAGTAAGATGATGAAATGGATTGTTGGCGGGGCGGCGATTGTCGTCACTGCAATTGTTGTTGTTATCGTGGCAATCTCCCCGTCGAACGATACCGGGGATGTTGCGGCGCGGTTTGGCGTTGCCACCGCACGTGCCGCTGAGCCTATGGGTCACATTGGAACCGGCCCGGCTGCAGAAGCGATGGAGAAGGCCGGCAATTCCGGCAAGTATGTCCTCGCTCTCTTCTACCGCGAGGATGACGAGCAGACGGCGGCGGCGAGAGATATGATCGAAGCCGCACGCAAGAAGATTTCCCGCAAATCGGAAGCTGTCGAGATCAACGTGACCGATCCGACCGAAAAAGATGTCGTGAACAAGTTCGGCGTGAGTCGCTCGCCCCTGCCGCTGGTGCTCATGCTGGCTCCCAACGGTGCGATCATGACGGGTGCTCCCGCCTCGCGGCTTGATGAAGATAAGTTGGCAGAGGCGGTCGGAACGAAAAGCTCCGAGCAGGTCATCAAGGCACTTCAACAGAAGAACATGGTCGCCCTCTGCATGCAAAACCGCAAGACAAAGGAAAACGCCGACGCGATGAGCGGAGTCAAGGAGTTCATGAAGGATCCCAAGTTCGGTCCGACCACGGCGGTCGTCACAATTGATCCTTCCGATCCTGATGAAGCAAAGTTCCTTTCCAAACTCAGCCTTGATGCAAATTCGGGGATTGCCACGACCGCCCTGCTTGCTCCTCCCGGAGCTGTTATCGGAACCTTCGAGGGAGCCGTAACCATGGAGAAACTGGTTGCGTCGGTGGAGGCTGCCGCCAAACCGAAGTCAGGCGGATGCTGTCCTCCCGGAAGCGGCAAGACCTGCGGGCCGACGGGAGGAACGTCCGCCCCGCGGACGTCTTCGGTGATCAATCCATCGCAGCCCATACAACCCAAGGTGCAGATCTCGCGGACTCCTCCTCCCTCCGAAGCCACGCCTGCCACAAAGGAAAACGATCCGGCCACTAAAAAACAGGGCAAGTGATATGAAGCTGCGAACTCTTGTCTGGCGCGAAATCTTCGAACGAAAGAATCAATTGGTCACCAGCTTTCTGGCGATCTTGCTCGGGATCACGGTAATAATCTCGATTAAAAACATCTCCTTCTATTCTGAGAAAGCCGTCGCCAAAGAGTTGGATGCGCTGGGAGCAAACGTTTTAATCCTGCCCAAGTCCGTATCCATGCAGGATTATTATTCCGCGGACATGCAGTCCGAGGAGATTCCTGAAGAATACGTGGATCGGCTAACCCTGTCCGACTTGCAGGGACTCGACAATCTCTCGCCCAAGCTTTCCGTACCGGTTACTCTGGGGAACAAGCTGGTTACACTGACCGGAATTCTCCCCAAGGATGAGTTTTCCGCCAAAGCGGCCTGGCAGGGAGCGGGTATTTTTTCGCGGCCGGAGAATTGCGGCACGGTCGCGGACATCCCGGGTCTCTCGTCATCCCCCAAGGAGACGTTGGTCCGGAAACGGGTAATCGAAACACTAGGCAGCGATGAGATTCTGGTGGGTGCCGATATCGCGTCCTCGCTGCGAATTCGTGAAGGAGATCAAGTTAACCTCATGGGAAGAACCTTCACTACAACCGCCGTTCTTCCGCAAACCGGCACAGTAGATGACACACGAATATTCGCACATCTGCATACAGTTCAAGAGATGACCGGCAAAGGCTCGGTCGTCAGCGCGATCGAAGTGGTGGGCTGCTGCAATCAAATCTCGCAGGGCTTGGTTGCGAAGATCAACAAGCTCCTTCCGGACGCGAAGGTGGTGACGATCACACAGATCGTGGACACGCAATTGAGAACCAATCGCACCATGTCGCGGCTATCCATGGTCTTTCTGGTGATCATCATCCTCGTCGGCGGAGCGAGCATCGCCAACTACATGTACGCCAATGTATATGAGCGCCGAAAGGAAATCGGCACGCTGATGGCTATGGGAGCCGGCTCGTCATTGGTCCTGCGAATATTTCTTCTGAAAGCTCTTCTTCTGGGACTGGCAGCCGCCGTGGGTGGCTACATCTTGGGGACAGCGATGGCTATTGTGCTTGGCCCAAAGATCGCGGGAGTCCCAGTGTTGCCGATGCTGACTCTTATCCTCTTGGCCGTTGCTATCGCCGTACCCCTTGCCCTCCTTGCCAGCTATCTGCCTGCCCGCCGGGCAGCGCGCCTCGATCCCTGTACAACGCTACAGGAGGCCTAAGCGATGCTGAAAGTCGAGGGTGCGAAGAAACACTACAAGCATCGCGGCCGGATGGTAGCGGCGATGGACGATCTGTGGTTGGAGATTCCGAAAGGGGATTTCATTTCCGTGGTTGGCCCCAGCGGCAGCGGAAAGAGCACGTTACTCCTCACGTTGGGCGGCATGCTATCACCGACCGAAGGCAAAGTGCATCTGGAAGGCACATCTCTTTATGATCTTTCCCCCGATCAGCGAGCACATCTAAGACGTGAGAAGATTGGGTTTGTCTTTCAGACCTTCAATCTCATTCCCTATCTGACCGCTCTGGAAAACGTCCAGGTTCCGCTGCTACTGGCCAGTGCAAACGAAGACGAGCAGAAGAATAAGGCACTGGCGCTCCTCGAGCGGGTGGGTCTTGCCGACCGGCTCGATCACAAACCGGCCGAACTCAGCGTTGGCCAGCAGCAACGCGTGGCACTGGCGCGGGTTCTGGCCAATAATCCGGCTCTGGTCCTTGCGGACGAGCCCACCGGCAACCTTGATCCCGAAACGAGTCAGCAAATCATCGGCTTTCTCGAGGAAATCAACCGCGAAGGTCGTACTGTGGTCATGGTTACCCACGATCCGCAGGTGGCGCGGAAAAGCCGACGTATACTGCGCATTTTGGATGGGCGAATCGTGGAAGATAAATCTGCGGCGTAAGAGAACCACTGCCGAGGATTTCTATCGGGGCGTCCCGGCCATCTGGGATGCCCGTTTTCTTGCACTTGACTTCCGCCCGCCCACTCGCTATATTGCCCGGAGCTTCAAAGCCACCGCCGAGGATTCCCATGCGCTTGCTTCTCCTGAGTTTGTTGACATTCTCCTTTACCCTGCCGGCAACCGCCCTCCCCACTTATGTTGGCAAGTCGGGAGTTCCGGGTCTGCAGTCATGCGCGGCTTCCTGTCATGGTATTGCCGGAGGAACCGTCACCGTCAGCGGGCTTCCCGAGATCTACATGCCCCACGACACCTATCTCATCACCGTTCGCAAGAACGCCGGCTTCAGCATCAAGAACTTCAACGCCTCGGTGCGGCTGGGCAATCGAACAACCATCGCCGGGACGCTGGCTCCGGGGCTTCATACCCGGCTCTATAGTGTTCCCGAAGAGAGCAGCGGCGTTCATCTGGTCACTCTCGATCATGATTCCGCCACCTTCTACTGGACGGCTCCCGGGCCGGTCGGTCCGGTTCAGCTTTTTCTGGCTGCACATCAGGGACCGCGCAACGAAGGACCCAACACCCAGATCCTGCTAATGTCGTACATGGCCTATCCCGATTCGGCCCGCAATCCCCGCCCGCCCAACAACTCGCAGAATGTTCTCCCCGAAGTGGTTCTGATATGGACCCCCGGAAACGGCGCGACCAGTCACGACGTCTATTTCGGTACCGAGCAGGATCCGCCCTTCATCGGCAATCAACCCGACACCACCTACGATCCGCCGGGCTTGCTGGAAGACGCCACCTGGTATTACTGGCGGGTGGACGAGCGCAATCAGGCGGGAATGATGCCGGGCCGGGTCTGGCAGTTCTTCACGCGCATCCTCGCGGCCGACGATCCGCCGGCGCTTCTCCCCGCCGAATTCACGCTCGGCCCCGTCTATCCCAATCCTTTCAACGCCGGCGTGACGGTTCCGTTTGCGTTGCCGAAGACGTCGGAAGTCGCGCTTGATCTCTACGACGTGACCGGACGGCACGTGGCGAGTCTGGCGCGCGGAACCTACAACTCGGGAGTCCACCGCGTGGAATGGAATGCGAGCAGCATCGCAAGCGGAGTCTATCTCGTGCAACTGCGGGCGGACGAGCGCGTTCTCACGGCGAAGATTGTGGCGATGAAGTAGATTCCGGAAAGAGAAGAGAATCCTCGCGGCGGTGAATCTCCAGATTCGCCCCGACTCGACAAAAACAGCGGGCGGCCACACCGGGCCGCCCCTACAATTATCAAGGCTTAATGTATCGCATGGATCGCAAATGGGCGCGATGCATCGGCCCAGCACAACACAATGCCGCATGGAGTTACAATCTGCGGGTCACAGACCCGCAGCCACGGGCAAACTGCCGTTTGCATCTACCCATTCAGGACACAATGAATC